>NZ_RHFJ01000084.1:0-10483 GCF_003718675.1 Marichromatium sp. AB32 | reverse complement strand
CCTCGTCGTTTGGGTCGGCCTAGCATGCCCGGGGTGCCTTGTCGAGGGGGTGTGGGTGAAAAAACACCCCGGTGAAAGCCGGGTCAGAGTATACTCTCCGGGTTGGTGTCCGCCCTCCAGGCATGGCCAAGGCGTGCGGGCTCGACATGACGGTGTCGCGTAGATGCGCGCGCATGGCGCGGTTTTCGCGCGAGGCTGGTGGTGCCGCTGCCAGGGTAGGCTGGCGGTCTTGACTCTTTGGAGCCCTGCCGGGCTCAGCCGACGCGCTGGAGAAGGGAAGAATGGCAGTGGCTGCGAGCAGACGAGCTGTGATGACGCTATATTCGGATCCTGTTTGTCCTTATTGCCATCGGGTGAGAATGGTTCTCGCCGAGAAGGGAATCAGCGTTGACGTGGTCGACGTCGACGCCCACGATCTGCCCGACGAGGTCATGGACTTCAACCCCTATGGTACGGTCCCGACCCTGGTCGATCGTGACCTGCGCCTCTACGAGTCGCAGATCATCATGGAGTATCTCGACGAACGTTTCCCGCATCCGCCGCTGCTGCCGGTCGATCCGGTCTCGCGGGCCAATGCGCGTCTGTTCATGTATCGCATCGACCGCGACTGGTACGCGCTGATGCGGCGCATCGCCATGGGCGATCAGAAGGAAGCGGCGCAGGCTCGCAAGGAGCTGCTCGAGAGCCTGATCGTGACCGCCCCGGTGTTCGGTGCCCATCCCTACTTCATGAGCGAGGAGTTCTCCATCGTCGACTGCTGCGTGGCACCGCTGCTGTGGCGTCTGCCGCGTCTCGGCATCGAGCTCCCGGCGCAGTGCGCGCCGATCCGCGCCTACATGAAGCGGATCTTCTCCACCGACGCCTTCCGTCAGAGCCTCAGCGACGCCGAGAAGGAAATGGCCGCCTAGCGGGCTGAGCCGACCGTCGGTCCCCGAGTCGCCCCGGCATGGCGGCGGCTGCTACTCTTGTAGGCGGTCCGGGCGCGTCGCTACACTGAGCGTCTCGTCCGGGCTTGGCCGGTGAGTGCCGTGTGCGGTGTGCCGGAACACCATTCCGTGCGTCAGGCGCCGCCGATCCAGGCCTTCCCGGATCGCCCAGACCTCCAACACCAGACCGCTATGATGACCTCGACCAAACCCTATCTGATCCGCGCCATCCACGAGTGGATCCTCGACAACGACATGACCCCGCACCTGGTCGTCGACGTCAGCTACCCGGGCATGCGCGTCCCCACGGAGTTCGCCGAGGATGGCCGCCTGGTGCTCAACATCTCGCCCTCGGCAACCCGTAACCTGCTGATCGGCAACGAGTGGATCGAGTTCAACGCCCGTTTCGGTGGCGTTGCCCGCGATCTGCTGATCCCGGCCGAGGCGGTGATCGGCATCTTCACCCGCGAGAACGGTCAGGGCATGGTGTTCCCGGAGCCCGATGCCCCCGAGGAGGACCTGCTGCTCGACGACGAGCTCCCGGTCGAGAGCGGTCCGACACTGCGTCCGGTCGAGAGTGGCGAGGGTGCGCGCGATGAGGCGCCGTCGCGTCCGGCCAGGAGCAAGGGCGGCCCGACCCTCAAGGTCGTCAAGTAACGCGACTTGCGTTCAGGCGTCCTCGCTGCGCGCCGGCAGGCCGAAGCTCAGCTCCTCCAGCGCGATCCCGCGCAACACCAGATAGCCGCTGCGCCGTCCGGTCCCTTCCTCGCTGAACTCGAAGCGATAGACCCGGCGCAGTCGCACCCCGCCGGCGCCCCAGCTCAATCCGATCCGGCGCAGCGCGACCGTCTGGTCGAGCAGCTGCAGGTCGCGCTGGGCGCAGCCGCGATCGCACAGGACAAGTGCTCGCTCGCGGGCGCGCAGACCATCGGCCCAAAGCCCGGCGAGCGCGGCGAGCAGCAGGATCGCCAACAGCTCCTCGCTCATCCCCCGATTCCCGTGATGGCGCCGCTCCGGCGCTGCTGGCCGTTGCTGCTCGCCGTGCTGTTGTCCGGCTGTGGCGGCGGTGATCCGGGCGCGCCCGCCGATGCCGCGCAGCTGCGCGCGCTGCATGCCCTGATGGTCGAGATCCGCGCCGATCTCGCCGCGGCCCGCGTCGCCGAGGCGCGCGCCGGGCTGCCAGCGCTGCGGCGTCTGGGGCACGGGCTGACGGCGTCGCAGCAGCGTTCGGTCGAGCGCTTGACGGCGCTGGTGGAGACCGAGTGGCGCTGTGCGCGCCAATGGCGTTGCGACGATTGACCGATCCTCATTCTGCGTGCGCCTCGCGGGTGTCGCCGGTGGTGACCTCGGGGCCGAGCAGGATCGCGATCGGTCGGGTCTGCGGGGTGGCGTCGAGCGCGATCTTCAGCGACATCGTCAGCGGCACCGAGAGGAACATGCCGACCGGCCCCAGCACCCAGCCCCAGAACACCAGTGAGACGAACACCACCAGGGTCGAGAGCCCGAGTCCGCGGCCCATGATCCGGGGCTCGAGGATGTTGCCGACCAGGGTGTTGATGGACACATAGCCGAGCGCCACCAGCAGCGCGCTCTGCAGGTCGAGCTGGACCAGCGCCAGCAGCACCGCCGGGATCGCGGCGAGGATCGAGCCGATGGTCGGCACGAAGTTGAGCAGGAAGGCCACCGCCGCCCACAACACCGCGAAGTCCACCCCGAGGATCGCCAGCCACACCCAGACCGCGAAGCCGGTGCCGAGGCTGGTGACGGTTTTCAGCCCCATGTAGTGATTGACGCTGTCGAGCACGTGCTTGAGCCGCGCGATCGAGGCCTCCGGGGTCTTGAGCGCGAGGGTGAGCTTGGCCGGCAGGTTGGTGGCCTCGAGCAGGATGAAGACCACGGTGAGCAGGATCAGGAAGGTATTGGTCAGCGCGCCGCTCAGCCCGGAGATCAGCTCGCCGGCGAAGCCGAGCGCGCGCGCCGGGTCGATATAGGTCTGCAGCGCCTCGCGCGAGGTGTGGATACCGATGCCGTCGAGCCAGCCGACCAGTTCGCCGGTGAGCTGCTTGAGCCGCTCCTGGTACTCCGGCAGGCTCGCCTCGAAGCCGCCGAGGGAGCCTGCCACCAGCACCCCGGCGATGCTGCCGACCCCGACCAGCCCGAGCATCACCGCCACCAACGCCAGCCCGTTGGGCAGGCCGCGGCGGCGCAGATAGCCGAGCGGCGGGCTGGCGATCACCGCGATGAACACCGCGAGCAGGAAGGGGGCGATCAGCGACGAGGCCGCCTGCATCCCGGCGATGACCACCACGAAGGCGCCGGCGACCAGCAGCAGCCGGGCTGCCGAGCTGAAGCCGATCTCCTCGCTCATCGCTCGCGCGCTGCCGGCAGCTCGAACTGCGGCAGCCCGGTGTGCAGCCACCAGGTCTCACGCTCGGCATCCCAGCGCCAGGTCTGGGCGTCGCTGACCTGGCGCAGCACCTGGGTGTCCTCGTGCAGGTAGTCGATGAGCACCAGCTGGTTGGCGGTGTCCTCATCGGGCAGGTTGAGCGGGCGTATCACTTCGTAGCCGGTGACGCGGACGCCGGAGAGATCGGGCATCGGCGCCTCGGCGCGCAGCTCGGGGTCGAGCATGCCGTAAGCGGTATCGAAATAGCTCCAGCGGATGGCGGTGTGATAGCGGTAGGTGGCCGCCTGCAGGCTGTTGTTGCGCTTGTCCCTCTCGACCGTGGCGCAACCGCCGGCGAGTAGCGCCAGCACGACGGCGGCGAGGACCAGCGAGACGAAACCTGGGGTCGATGAGCGAGGCTGCATGTGGGCTCCGGGGTTCCTGTGCTGCACCGTCGAGCGATGATAAGCCATCGGGCGCGTTCGACCAATCCGCGACCGGGGGGGTATGATGCCGGCCCTCATCGACACCGGGATGTGTCGCCGCTGTCCGCGCCGCTCGCCGCGTCTGTTCGTCGGTTCGCCGAGCGCACCCTGGTTCGGCGGGACTCGACCCGCGGCTGCCAACGTCCGCGGCCATGAACCGAATGAGCCTGATTCCGTGCCGCTGTCCTCCAGGAACGGGGCTGCGGTGTCCTTTTCTGTTGCTGTCCGCGGTGAACCCCTGATGCCCGAGATCGCCGAACCCAATCACGAAATCGTCCGAGACGGGGTCCACTACACCCTGCTCGGCACCGCCCACGTCTCGCGGGTGAGCGCCGAGCAGGTGCGTCGACTGATTCGCAGCGGCGACTACGATGCCGTTGCGGTTGAACTCTGTCGCAGCCGTTACAAGGCGGTGATCGACCCCAAGTCGCTGTCACGGATGGACCTGTTCTCGGTGATCCGCCAGAACCGGGTCTACATGGTGGTCGCCAATCTCGCGCTCTCGGCCTATCAGCAGCGTCTCGCCGATCAGTTCGGCATCGAGCCCGGCGCCGAGCAGCGCATGGCGCTGCGTCTGGCCGATGAACGCGAACTGCCGGTGCTGCTGATCGACCGCGAGATCGGGACGACGCTGCGGCGGATCTCGGCCAATCTCGGTTGGTGGCGGCGCTATACCCTGTTCACCGGGCTGCTCGCGGCGATGGTGACCTCCGAGCAGGTCACCGAGGAGGAGGTCGAGCGGCTCAAGGAGGGCGATGTGCTCGAGACCACCTTCGCCGAGTTCGCCGCCGATCGTCGCGATCTCTACCAGCCGCTGATCGAGGAGCGCGATCGCTACATGGCCGCCAAGCTGCGGCGCGAGGCCGAGCGCACCGGTGCCAAGCGGGTGCTGGCGGTGATCGGTGTCGGCCACCTGCGCGGCATCGGGCGCTGTCTGGCCGAGGAGGACGAGTCGCCCGACAAGGTGACCGCCGAGCTTGAGCGGTTGCCGCCTCCCAACCCCTGGCCGCGTCGCCTGCCCTGGGTGCTGGTGGCGCTGATCCTCGCCGGCTTCGGCTATGGTTTCGCGATGAGCCCGGAACTCGGCTGGGAACTGGTGGTGAGCTGGGTGGTGATCAACGGCGGGCTCTCGGCGCTCGGCGCCCTGGTCGCCGTCGCGCACCCGCTGACCGTGCTCTCGGCCTTCGTCGCCGCGCCGCTGACCTCGCTCAACCCGACCATCGGCGCCGGCATGGTCACCGGCGCGGTGGAGTTGTCGGTGCGCAAGCCGAGCGTCGGCGACTTCAGCCGGCTGCGCGACGACGTCGCCTCGCTGCGCGGCTGGTGGCGTAACCGGGTGGCGCGGGTGTTCCTGGTGTTCCTGCTCAGCTCGCTCGGTTCGGCCCTCGGTACCTATATCGCCGGACTGCGTATCGTCGGCCAGCTGGTCGAGGCGCACTGAGCGCGCCGGCGCCCGGCTCAGGCGTCGGCGTCGAGCTGGGCGCGGATCAGCGCCACCGCTTCGTCGAGGTGCTGGAAGGCGTGATCGCCGCCGTCCCAGACCCGCACCCGGGCGCCGGCGCCGCACTCGCCATAGAGACGTTCGGCGATGCGATGGTCGATGACCTCGTCGCCGCGGTCGAGGAAGACCGTGGTCGGGACCCCGTCGCAGGGCTGCTCGACGGCATAGCGCCGGGTCTGTTCGGTCTGCTCGCGACTGACCTGATAGCGCTCGCCGTCTGCGGTGGTCAGGGTCTGGCCGGCATAGTCGTCGAAGAAGGCCCAGGGGGTGAGCGCGGGGTTGATCAGATAGAGGTGCGAGAAGCGGAAGCGGCGCGCCAGATACTGACCGTAGAAGCCCCCCATCGAGCTGCCGACGACCGCCGGGGAGGGATGGTCGAGCCCGGCGAAGAAGCGCTCGAGGGTGGCGATTGCGGCATCGGGGCGATGGGCCGGGTAGTCGATCGCCCGCACCGGGTGGGGGGCGAGGTGTTCGCGCAGGAAACCGGCCTTGAACGAGCGGCTGGAGCTGTTGAGGCCGTGGAGATAGACGAGCATGGCGGGGTGGTTCCGGGTCGGGGTCAGCGGATGGTGGGCGGGCTCTGGCGTTCGTCGGCGGTCGGGCCGAAGAAGGTCTGGCGGAACTGGGCGCAGCGCTCGATGTACTCGCGCGTGCTCTTGGGCATGGGCACGCGGGCGCGGACGATGAAGCGGACCAGCTCGGCCCCTTCGCACAGCAGCCGCGATCCCTCGAGCGCCTCGCGGATGGCCAGGGTGCCGGCATTCGTCGGGAGCTGGGGCTCGAGTTCGCAGAGTCGGTCGCTGGCGACGGCGAAGGCGGGCCAGACGTCGAAGATGGTCGGGTCGGTGCGCAGGATCTCGCACTTGCGCTTGGCCGTCTCGGCCAGGGCATCGACCGGCGCGGCGATCTCGGGGAGCTGACGACTGGCGGCGAAGCCATCCTTGATCGCCCCGGCGATGCGGTCGATGTCGCGCATGGTCATGGCAATCTTGACATAGCGGCTCTCGTAGAAGGCGGCGATCGGCATCGAGAAGGCCTTGAAGGGCTCGCCCCAGAGTTCGTCGATCCCCTCGTCGCCGCCGCGATGACGGACGATCTTGCCGAGTTCGAGCGCCTCGAGCAGATACTGTCCGCACTCGCGCATCAGGCTGTTGTCGGGGCCGATCTCCACCCCGGTGGCCTGGAGCTCGACGAGACAGCTGAAGATGTCGGCGGCGCGGTTGAACAGGGCGCCGGCGAGCATTGCGCCGTTGACCCGCTTGCGCTCCGGATGGCATTCGGCGGCATAGGCCGCGCGCGCCTCGTCGAGCCGGGCGCCGGGGATGTTGATGCCGTGCTCGACGTGGTTGAACAGCCTGCGAGTCAGCGCCTGGATCAGCTGGCGCTTGGTCTCGAGGGTGTCGGCGGGTGGTTCGTAGTACTTGATCCAGTACCCGTCGTAGTGCACCCGGGTGTCGCCGTCGATCTTGCGTCTGGTGCCGTTGGCGATGGTCTGGGACATACGTCGCTGGGATCGAAATGACCGGAATGGGGCGCAGTGTAGAGAAGAGCTTGCGCGCCGTCAGCCCTTGCCGAGTCTAGACTGATGCCATGGGGCGGCAATCGGGTTCGCTACCGCTGCCGGGCCGCCTGGATCCATGCTGTCGAGAGAGCATCAATGCAACATAGGGACAAGGTCGCGGCCATCTTCATGGGGCTGTTCGTCTGGGGGTTCGCCGGTGCGCTGTTCGGTGCGCTGTTCGCGGGCCTGTATCAATTGCTGGTCGGGTTGGGGATTGCGGGCTGGCTGCCGCTGCTGATCGCCGCCACCATTGCCGCCACCACCACCTCGGCCTTCTACAGCGCCATGCCGGTGGCCCTGGCCGGGGCCATGGCCGGGGTGCTGGCCTCGATCGCCTATCTGATCGCCACCGGGCATCAGGTCGAGCTGCCCTTGATCGCCGGCCTTGCCGGTCTCGCCGGGGTGCTGGCCGGCGGTTTCTATGCCTGGGCCATCAGCAGCGGTGCCCGCCCCCTGGCGCAGACCTTCAGCGGTCTGCTCGCCGGTCTGCTCGCCGGGACGGTGCTGGCGCTGCTCCTCGGGCTGAGCGGGATCGAGGTCGGGATGTTCACGCTCGCCGCCGGGGTCGTGGCGCTGGTCGGCTCGATCTATCAGTTCTCGGTGCGTCGGTTGGCGCATGCCGCCGACTGGCTGCCGGGCGGGCTGTCGGCGCCAGTGGTGGCGGGCTTGATCGCCGCGGTGGTCGGCGCCAGTGTGTGGATCGTCGGCGGTACCACCGCCGGGCTGCATGCCGCGCCCGGCGCGGCCTTCGAGGCGATTCTCGCCGAGGTCCCGGCGGGTCTGCTCGGCGGCGCGCTCGGTGGCGCGCTCACCGGTCTGCTGCTGGAGTCGCTCGGTATCGATCTGCAGGCGATCGCTTGAGCGCCTGCCTCGGGAACGAATCGGGCACTTATGGGCTAGGCTCAGGTCTACAACCCTGGTTGCTGAATGGTTGTATTGGTTCCACTTTCTTGCATCTCGTTGATGAGGAGGTCTTCATCATGTTGTATGTCCTGCTACTCCTGGCCGTCGGGATCGTCATCGGCTGGAACTGGCCGCAGCCGCAGTGGGCGCGTGATTTCCAGGCGCGCGTGGTTGGCACGGTGCGCTCGCTCACCGGCAAGGCCAGGTAGGACGCGCGGTGCGCTGAGGAGCCAACCGCGCGTCACTGGACGCGCGGTTGGCCCCGGGCGGCTTCAATCGGTGGGGTGGGACGGCTAGACTGCCGATGCCGGTGGGTCACTCGATCCACGCATACATCCATCCAGTTCATCCGAACCGCGAGGGAATCCATGCGCAGTATTCCAAAACGTCTCGCCCTGATCTCCGCGATCCTCTGTCTGGCGGTGCTGAGCGCCCCGCTGCATGCCGCGCCCTTCAACGTCCAGCGCGGCCAGATCGCGCTCCAGGAACTCGGCTATGCCCCCGGCCCGGCGGACGGGATCTACGGCCCGGCCACCCGCTCGGCGATCAAGCGCTTCCAGCGTCATCACGGGCTGGCGGTCACCGGGCGCTTCAACCAGGCCACGGTGGCGCGGCTGCGTCATCTGATGCAACGACGACACATGCGTCGTTGATCGTCCTTCTGTGAGGTGTTGTCCCATGTCCATCCGATTCGGTGCAGCGGCGCTGTGCCTGCTCGCTTCATTCCTCTCGGCCGGTTGCGCCACCCAACCCGGGCGCGCCACCACCGGCGGCGCGCTGATGGGGGCGGCCACCGGCGCTGCGATCGGCTCGTTGAGCGCCGACGCCGGCAAGGGTGCGTTGATCGGTGCCGGTGCCGGCGCGCTCGGCGGCTATCTGATCGATGCCGAGAACGCTTCGCGCCGTCCGCCGCCCTCGCGCTATGGGCCGCGCCCCTATCAGGGGCAGCCCTGTCCGCCGGGGCTGGCACTGGGACGCGGCGGGCGCTGCGTGCGTTACTAGGGGATGGAGCGTTTCGCCCTGGCGCGGGTCGCGCTCACGGCCCAGACGTTGCAGTCACGGCTCGGGATCGCCGAGCTCGCCGACTGTTGCGCCAGCATCGACCGGGTGCTCTGGCATGATGGCGCCGAGGGCGAGATCTACTGTCTGTGGGGGCAGTTCCTGGTGCGTCGCGAATGTCTTCGTGGCGGTGTGCGCTTCGCCCTGCCGGAGTGCCCCAATGCGCTCGCCTGGACCCTGACCGAGACGATCGATGGCGGTGCGGTGATGATCCACTGCACCATCGCGCGGCACGACCCCGAGCCGGAGTTCGTCGAGTCGATCGAGACCTTCGTCGAGGACTGGCGCATCGGGTTGGAGCGCTGTTTCGGTTGAACGCCCGAGGCTCGGTTCAGAGCACCTCGAGCGCGCGGACCAGGGCCTCGAGTTCGGGGTCTTCGGCGAGCGCGCCCTCCCAGACCCGGTAGCGTCGCTGGGTCGCCCCCTCGCCGATGCTCAACTCGACGATGAACCCCGAGGTGTCGGTCGGCGCCGGACGTTCGTCGGGTGCGCCGAGGGCGCTCGTCAGCCGTTGCAGACGCGCGCGCTGCGTCTCGTCGAGACAGCCCCGACGCGGGGCGTGGCTGGTGTAGTCGCCATTCTCGATGCGGTAGTCACCAGTGGCGTCGATACGGATCTCGACGGCATAGTCGTCCTGGCCGATCATGCGGTAATGCAGGGGTTCCAGCGGCATGGCGGGATCTCCGTGGCGGCGTTGCCGATTCCGGCCCGACGGCTGTCCGGCCGGTCCTGCGTCCAGCATAGTGCAGTGGCCGGTCGCGGCCCGCTTGCTTTTGGGCGCGCCGCTTGGCACCCTCGATTCGAGATGGGCGCCGTGGTGTCGGCGTCAGTGGGCGATGTCACCTGCATCGTGCAGGTTGCCCGCCCCGCTGGCCGGGGGTGAGAGCCCCTGCGCGCACCGTGGCTGGGCGCGCTTCGGCTCGTGTCCGCGCTCGCGCATCCGCGTTGCCGGTCACGACCGGGGGCGGTCGGCCAGGCGCCCGTGAAATCCGGACTCCCGCACCCCAGGTCGTCAGATATCGATGTCACGCCCCGAGGAACTCCCCCGCCGGATCGGTCGGGCGATGCTGCTGGCCGCCTGGGTCGTCGCGCTCGGGCTGTTGGCGTGGCTGTTCGATGATCTGCTCGATCGCGATCGAGCACCGCCGCTGCGGGTGTTCGTCGCCCCCGACGGGGTGCCGAGCGTGGTGCTCGAGCGCAATCGCGCCGGGCACTATGTCGCCGATGGCCGGATCGACGGTGAGCCGGTGCGATTCCTGGTCGACACCGGCGCCACCGATGTCGCCCTGCCGCTGGCACTGGCGCGTCGCCTGGGCCTGGAGTTGCGCCCCGGTGGGATCAGCCGCACCGCCAACGGCGAGGTGCGGGTATGGCGCACGCGGCTGGCGCGCGTCGAGCTCGGAGGTCTGGTCGCCCATGACGTGCGCGCCGCCGTACTGCCGAACATGCCGGGAGACGAGGTGCTGCTGGGGATGAGCTTTCTCGAGCGCCTCGAACTCGTCCAGCGCGGCGAGACCCTGACCCTGAGGCCTGCGTCGGGCTGATCCCCTACGCCCCCTGTTGCCGAGGCGTCGCCGTCAGTGGCGACGTGTTCGTTCGCGCGTCGGTCGGAGAGCCCGGCGCCGGCAGCGCGAGCTGCAAGAAATCCGGGGCCGCGCGCCT
>NZ_RHFJ01000083.1:0-10839 GCF_003718675.1 Marichromatium sp. AB32 | reverse complement strand
ATCTAAGGTGTCACACAACAACGCCGCGCCGGATCCGATCCGGCGCGGCGTTGTTGTCTCGACGGGCTGCGACAGCCGATCAGCCGATCAGCCGCGCGCCGAGGACATCGCCAACTGACCGGCGCGGGCACGCGCGGCCTCGCTGGCGGCGCGCTCACGCGCCTCGAGCTCCTCGAACAACTCGAGCACCCGTACCACCTTGCCGCCGACGCCCGTGTTCTGCGCACGCATGTGCACCGGGGTGGCCTCGACCACGGCATCGACCAGGAAGCGGGTCTCCTCCAGCGCAGGCGCCGCGACATAGCGCGCGGTCAGCATGGTACTGCCAAGGATCGGGGCGAGCAGCTGCATCTTGCGCGGTGCCGGCACCACCGCGCGACTCGTGATCGAGTCGAGCCCCTGGCGCTCGAGCTGACGCCCGATCTCGGCATAGAGATAGCGCGCGGCGTTGATCCCGGCGCGACACCCTACCGGCAACCCGGCGATGCCGACGTCGGCGCGCCGGTAGAGCGCGTCGGCGGTATCCAGCATGCGTCGGATCACCGAGGCCAGGGCGTCGTTGAACACCGGGTCGGCGAGCCAGGCATCGGGGTCGATACCGGCCTCGCGCATCCACTGCTTGGGCAGATAGAGCCGACCGGCGCGGGCATCCTCGCCGACGTCGCGACAGATGTTGGTCAGCTGCATGGCGACGCCGAGGTCACAGGCACGGGCCACCTGATCGGCCTCGCGCGCACCCATCAGGGTCGCCATCATCGCGCCGACGGTCGAGGCGACCCGGGCCGAGTAGGCATAGACCCCGGAGATGTCCTCGAAGCGACGCTCCTCGGCATCCCACTCGAAGCCCTCGAGCAGGGCCTCGAGCAGCACCTTGGGCATGGCGTACTGGACCACCACGTCGGCCAGCGCGCGATCGGCGGGATCGTCGATCGGGTTGCCGTCGTAGATGCGGTCGAGCCGCGCACGCAGCCCGGTGAGGGCGCGCGCCTTGCCGGCGGCATCGGGCACGAAGTCGATCGCGTCGTCGGCGATCCGGCAGAAGGCATAGAGCGCGATCGCCGGCTCGCGGATGCGCTGCGACAACAGGAAGGAGGCCGCGTAGAAGGAACGCGACCCACAGCGCAGCAGCTCCCGGCAGGCAGCGAGATCGTCCGCCGAGGCGTGACCCGGCGACGGATTCAGGGCATTAAGCGAAGGCTGAAACATCGGGCACCACCGTATCGAGGACACGGGCCGAGGAGATGACGCCGGGAATCCCTGCACCCGGATGCGTCCCCGCACCGACCAGATAGAGGCCTTTGACGTCCTCACTGACATTGTGCGGGCGGAACCACGCACTCTGGGTGAGGGTCGGCTCGAAACTGAACCCGGCCCCGAGATAGGAGTTGAGCCTGTCCTGGAAGTCCTGCGGCGTGGTGACCAGCGAGGTCGCGATCTGGTCCTCCAGGCCGGGCAGCACGGTGTCGCTGAGATAACGGGCGATCTTGGCCCGATACTCCTCGGCCACCGTGGCCCAGTCGGTGCCGCTCTCGAGGTGCGGAACCGGGGACAGGGCATAGAAGGTGTCGCACCCCTCGGGGGCGAGACTCGGATCGGTCGCCGTCGGGCGATAGAGGTAGAGGCTGAAGTCCTCGGCCAGGCGCTTGTGCTGGAAGATGTCCTCGATCAGCTCGCGATAGCGCGGGCCGAGCAGGATGGTGTGGTGCTTGACGTCGGGGTACTGGCGCTTGGTGCCGAAGTACCAGACGAACAGCCCGGCGGAGAACCTGGAACGCTCGACCTTGCGATCGGTCCAGTGACGACGCACCGTCGCCGGCAGCAGCCGACGATAGGTGTTGGCCGCGTCGGCGTTGGAGACCACGATATCGGCGGCGATCTCCTCGCCCGAGGTCAGCCGCACGCCGGTGGCGCGCCGACGCGAGTCGACCATGATCTGCTCGACCTCGGCCTTGTAGCGGATCTCGCTGCCCTGCCCCTCGATCAGGTCGACCATGCCGCGCACCAGGGCGCCGGTGCCGCCCATCACCGAGTGCACGCCCCACTTGCGCTCGAGGAAGGAGATCAGGGTGTAGATCGAGGTGACCTTGAAGGGGTTGCCACCGACCAGCAGCGGGTGGAAGGAGAGCACCTGGCGGATATAGGGGTCCTTGATGTACTTCGAGACCATGCCGTAGACGGTGCGGTAGCTCTGCTTGAGCACCATGTCCGGCACGATCTTGGCCATATCGGTCCAGGAGGTGAAGGGGATGTGTGCGAGGTCCTCGAAGCCGACCTTGAACACCCCCTCGCTGTACTTCATGAAGCGATCGTAGCCCTCGACGTCGTCCGGCGAGTACTGCGCGATCTGCGCCTTCACCGCCTCGGGATCGCCGCTGTAATCGAACACCTTGCCGTCGTCGAAACGGATCCGGTAGAAGGGATCCATCAAGCGCAGATCGATGTCGTCGGAGAACTTGCGCCCGCACAGCGACCACAACTCCTCGAGCAGGAAGGGAGCGGTGACGATGGTCGGGCCAGCGTCGAAAGAGAAACCGTCGCGATGGTGCATGTAGGCACGCCCGCCCGGCGCGTCGAGCCGTTCGAGCATGGTGACCCGATAACCGCGCGCGCCAAGGCGAATCGCCGCGGCCAGACCACCGAACCCGGTGCCGATCACGATCGCGTGGGGCTTGGCGCCCGTCACGCCCTTGGAAACCTGTGGAGCCGCAAGTGTCAAGTCTCTAATACCCAATCTAGTGTCAAGATGGCTTGACATTATAGCAGCATGACCGCCCCGTCCACCCCGGCGGCGCCTTTTGAAACTTGATCGGAATCAGCTCGGATCGGGCAGCAGACCAGCCCGCCCGAGCAGCTCGCCGACCAGCACCGCGACATCCTGCGGACGCTCCTCGTGAGCCAGGTGCCCGAGTCCGGACAGACGATGGATCTCGGTGCTCGGCAGCCGCTCGCGCACCCGCTCGGCCTCGCGCGGCGAGACCGTGCCGTCGTTCTCGCCGACGACCAGAAACAACGGCGGCGCGAGTTCGGGGAGTGCCCGGGCGAGCGGCTCCAGGTCCCAGTTGGCCATCATCGTCAGGGTGGCGCGGATATGATCGGGATCGGCGACCAGCCGTCGGTAGAACTCGATCCCGGCCTCGTCGAGCCGCGAACCGGTATTGGCCACCAGTCCCTCGATGGCCTTGCGGTCGAGCGCATGCCAGGAGAGAAAGCGCGAGACCACCGGCACCGAGGCGAACAGCTGCGCGGTCGGCGAGAACACCCGCCCGGGCACCCCGCGCCAGGGCAGCAACGCGCCGTTGAGCGCGACCAGGGCATGCGGTACGAACCGCGCCTCGAGCACGGCACGCACCATGATCGCCGCCCCGGCCGAGTGCCCGATGACTGCGACGGGGCGGTGTCCGATACGTTCGAGCAGCGCGCCGAGCGCGGCACTCATCCCCGGCAGCGACATCTGCGCGTAGGGCAAGGCCTCGGTGAAGCCATGACCGGGCAGGTCGGGGGCGATGATGGTGAAGCGCTCGGCCAGCAGCGGCGCGAGATCGCGCCAGGAGTGGGTCGAGGCGCCGGTGCCGTGGAGCAGCAGCAACACCGGCCCCTGCCCCATCAGCTGGACGTGCCAGCGGATCCCGCCGGCGGTGACGAAGCGACTGGCGCCTCGATTCGGCCAACTGTCGCCGTCGCGCGTCCAGTCGAGCCGTCTGGTCAGGGTGAATCGCATCCCTTTCACCTCCTTCGGCAAGACGTTCGGCAAACCCGATGAACGCTCGCGCCCGACCATCCCTGGGGTGGTCGGGCGCGAGCGCGGGGCCTCAGCCGGTCGCCACGCGAACCGCCTGGTTCAACGCACCGGCATCGGCATGCGGCAGCGGCAGGTAACGCGCACCCATCTCGGCGGCGAGCTCGCGCCCCTGCTGCTGCGGACGTGGCGAGGTGTCGATCACCATGGCGCTCATCTCCTGCGCCCGCACCGCCCGCGCCGCGGCCTTGGCCTCGTCGAAGGCGCGCGCCCGACCACCGGCGCCGTCGCGCGCCACGTTGGCGCGACCGTCGGTCATCAGGATCAGGATCGGGGTACCGCCACGACGCTGGATCGAGTCGGCCATCATCATCCCCAGATCGATCCCCGAGGCCAGCGGCGTACCGCCGCCACCGGGCAGCCCGGCGAGGGTGCGCTTGGCACGCACCAGCGAGCGGGTCGGCGGCAGCAACACCTCGGCGCCCTTGCCGCGGAAGGCGATCAGGGCCACCTGGTCACGGCGCACATAGCAGTCGGCCAGCAACATCTCGACGGCACCCTTGGCCTCGGCGAGACGGTGCAGCGCCGAGGAGCCCGAGGCGTCGACCATGAAGATGGTCGTGGTCTCGGAGCGGTGCTTGAAGCGGGTGATGCGGAAGTCGTCCTGACGCACCTCGATGCGCGAGGACTCGATGCCGCGTCGCGCCCGCTCCTCGCGCCGCAACCGCTGCCAGGGCGCCGCGGCGCGCAGGGTCTCGACGACGTTGAGCTTGAGCCCGGAACGCAGCTCGCCGCGCAGCACCCCGGCCGGACGACCGCGGGTCGGCGCGTTCTGTATCGCACCGGCCTTGCCGGTGGCGCGCGAACGCGAGCGACGCAGGGTGCCGAGCTGGAGCTGCGAGAGCAGATCGGCGGGGATCGCCGCCTTGGCCGCATCGAGCACGGTGTCCTCGAGTTCCTGCGGCTCTTGCTGCTGCTCCTCGGACTGGTTCTGCTCCTGCTCCTCGGGCTCTTCCGGCGGTGGCGGCGGCTCCTCGGGCGGCTGCTCCTCGCTCGGCGGCAGCTGGGTGGCACGCGGCGCCAGCACCAGACGCGCGGCGACGGCCAGGTCCTCGGCCTCCACCTGGTCGCGACCCTCGAGCGCCGCCGAGGCGCAGGCGACCCGACAGGCGAACAGCGATGCACGCAGCGAGGGGATACCGAGCGCCAGCGCGGTACCGCACAGCGCCTTGAGCTGCTCCTCGTCGAGGGTCAGCCCGGCGAGACGCGCGCGCGCCTGCACCACGTCCTCGGGATCGTAGTCGCAGGCGATCGCCTCGTGGACGCGGATGTGGGTGAGATCGACGTGGAAGGCGAGACGATCGAGCAGCGCATTGAGCAGCCCCTCGTCCTCGCCCACGCCCTCGTCGAGCGCGACCACCGCGAAGCGCGACGGGGTGCGCATCGCCAGGCCGTCGCGTTCGAGCACCACCTCGCCCGAGTCGAAGGCCATGGTCAGGCGCGCGGCGGTATGGGCCGAGATGCGCTCGGCCATCGCCAGCTCCACCAGACCACCATCGGCCTCCACCAGCAGGCCACGTTCGGCGATCGGGCGACCGGCGTTGAGGGTCGCGGCCAGATCGAGGCCGCCGAGCAGGCGACCGTCGGAGACGTGCAGCGGGATGCGGCGATGCGGCGCCTCGGGCGGCTGCAGATCGCGCATCAGGCTCAGCCACTGCTCACGCACCGGGCCGGCGAGGGCCCGTAGCGCGACGCCGCCGGTCCCGACCGGATCGACGCTCATCAGGGCCGCAGCCAGCACCGCATCATCCCACGCGGACAGGCCCGCCCCGGCCGGGGGCGGACCCGCGTCGACGCCTTGATCGGCGGCGGGATTCGCGGCGGTCATGTTCATTCCCCGAACAGTTCCGCCACGGCGCGCTCGACCCGGCTGGTGGAACCGGACTCGTCGAGCGGATCGCGACGCAGACGGTGACGCAGCGCCGAGGTGGCGACCTCCTTGAGGTGGCGGTCGACGACCTCGGTGTCGCCCTGCAGCGCGGCCAGGCCACGCGCGGCGCGGATCAGGGTGAGCTCGCCGCGCAACCCGTCGGTGCCGAGCTTCATGCACAGTTCGCCGGCGCGCTCGAGGGTCGCATCCGGCACCTCGACGCTGGGCAGCAGCTCACGCGCCTTCTGGATCTGGCGACGCACCTTGCCGTCCTGACGCTTCCACTTCTCGACGAAGGCGTTGGGATCGCGCTCGAAGGCGTCGCGCAGCCGCACCACCTTCATCCGGGTGGGCAGGTCCTGCGGGGTCTTGACCTCGACGGACAGACCGAAGCGGTCCTGCAGCTGCGGGCGCAGCTCGCCCTCCTCGGGGTTACCGGAGCCGACCAGCACGAAGCGCGCCGGGTGACGGACACTCAGGCCCTCGCGCTCGACCAGGTTCTGACCCGAGGCGGCGACGTCGAGCAGCGAGTCGACCAGATGGTCCTCAAGCAGGTTGACCTCGTCGATGTAGAGGAAGCCGCGATGGGCACGCGCCAGCAGACCCGGCTCGAAGGCCTTCTCGCCCTTGGTCAGGGCGCGCTCGAGGTCGAGGGCGCCGATCACGCGGTCCTCGGTGGCACCGAGCGGCAGGTCGACCACCGGCACCGGCACCTGACGGCTCTTCAGCGTCCGCCCCGCGGCACGCTTGGCGCGGCAGTCCTCACACAGGACGTCATCGCTGGCCTCGGGGTCGCACTGATAGGTGCAATCGACGGCGCGCATCTTCGGCAGCAGGGCGGCCAGGCCACGGATCGCGGTGGACTTGCCGGTGCCGCGGTCGCCGAATACCAGTACACCGCCGATCGAGGGATCGATGGCAGCGATCAATAAGGAGCGTTTCATCTCCTCCTGGGCGACAACGGCGGAAAACGGGAACGGGATGGGCATAACGCTGCAAACCTTGTTGCTTAGTCTGTTCGGCGCAAACGGCCAGATTGAGCGGACACGCCCAAGACCGTCGCGCACACAGGCGCTTGCTGGACGTTGTCCCGATGAACCATGGAGCCGGTCGCGCGGCGCGCAGCCCGCCCCAAGCCTTATTCGATCAAGTTCGCGACCCTAGCGCCCCTGCTCGACCGTGGTCAAGCCGACAGGATCAATCACCGGCGAGAATCCCCGAAAGGCGCGTGGTTTCCATGACCGGGGCCGATGGACTGAGCGCGACCATTTGCGGCAGACTGCACGCCGCCCACGGCGGTCCCCCGACGACCGCCCTCCAAGCCACTCCGGGCAACGCCCGGCGCAGACCGACGCGCGCGGCGTGCCCATCGACCACGAGGAGATCCAGCATGCCGATCCGTCATCCCGCAGCCAGCCAGCACTCGCACGAGGCGCAGCGATGAATCAGTCCGCCGCCCCCGTCGCCGAGGGCCCGTCCAAGGGCATGGGTCAGATCTCGCTGCTCAGCAACGACGAGCGACTCCAGGGTCGCCCCCGTCTGTGCAGCGACTGCGGGCTGTGCGACAGCACGCTCAAGCCGCAGATGACCCAGGCGTGCATGTTCGTCAACAACCAGACCGACGCCATCGAGCAGCGCCTGTTCGGTCGCAGCCGCGGCGACGGCGACGAGCTGCTGTTCGGCTGCTACCGCGCCACCTATGCCGCGCGCATGCGCGCCCCGCGTCCCGGCGCACAGTGGAGCGGCATGGTCACCACCCTCGGCGCGCGGCTGCTCGAACGCGGCGAGGTCGAGGCGGTGATCACCACCGCCGCCGCCCCCGGCACCCGCTTCAAGGCCCAGCCGATCCTCGCCCGTACCCCCGAGGAGGTGCTCGCCACCGCCGGCAACAAGCCCAGCCTGTCGCCCAACCTCGGGCTGCTCGACCTGGTGCGCGAGCAGGGCATCAAGCGCCTGGCCTTCATCGGCACCGGCTGCCAGGTGCACGCGCTGCGCGCGATCGAGTCCGAGCTCGGACTCGAGGCGCTGTACGTGATCGGCATCCCCTGCAGCGACAACGTCTCCTACCCCGATCTCGAATACTTCCTCGAGCAGATCTCGCGCTCACCCAAGACCGTGGTCCATCACGAGTTCATGCAGGACTTCAGTCTCTGGCTGCGCCACGAGGACGGCGCGGTCGAGCGGGTCAACTACATCGACTTCCCGATGGACAAGCTCCACGGCATCTTCCCCTCGGCCTGTCTGTCCTGCTTCGACTACCCCAACGCGCTGAGCGACCTGACCATCGGCTACATGGGCGCGGAACTCGGCTGGCAGTGGGTGATGGCGCGCACCGAGCGCGGCGAGCGGATGTTCGAGATGCTGCGCCCCGAGCTCGAGTTCGGCACCCTCACCGAGGGCGGCGACCGCACCCGCGGCATGCCGCGCTTCATGGAGCGGCTCAACCACCCGCCCGGCACCGGGCGCCCGCCGCTGCTCATCCGCAAGCTGGTCGCCTGGCTGCAACGCAACCGTGGACCACGCGGGCTGGAGTTCGCCCGCGCGGTGATCGAGATGAAGCTGCTGCGCAACCTCAACCACGTGCGCAGCAAGTTCGAGCGTCAGGAGTCGCGGGTGGTGCCGGGCTTCGTCTATCGCGCCCTCGCCCCCTACGCCGAGCACTATCGCGAGCTGTTCGATCGCGACCTGGCCCCGCGCGACTGACCCCGGCTCAGACGACCGGCGCCGCGCGCGCCGGCGTCGGCTCCTGGAACTGCAGCGCGGCGAGGCGCGCATAGAGCCCGCCCTCGGCGATCAGCGCCTCGTGGCCTCCGGCGGCGGCGATGCGTCCGCCGTCGATCACCAGGATGCGGTCGGCGTTGCGCACCGTCGCCAGCCGGTGAGCGATGACGATGCTGGTGCGCCCGCGCATCAGCTCCTCGAGCGCCTGCTGCACCAGGCGCTCGCTCTCGGCGTCGAGCGCGCTGGTCGCCTCGTCGAGCAGCAGCAGCGCCGGGTCGCGCAGGATGGTGCGGGCGATGGCGATCCGCTGGCGCTCCCCCCCTGAGAGCTGCACCCCGCGCTCGCCGAGATCGGTGTCGAAGCCCTGCGGCAGGCGATCGAGGAACTCGGTCGCGTGCGCCGCCTCGGCGGCGCGACGCACCTCGGCGTCGGTCGCCGACTCCATGCCGTAGCGGATGTTCTCCCAGGCACTGGTGGCGAAGATCACCGGGTCCTGCGGCACCAGCCCGATCCGTCCACGCAGCTCGCGCGGGTCGAGTGCGCGCAGATCGACGCCATCGAAACACACCCTGCCGGCGCTCGGGTCGTAGAAGCGCAACAACAGCTGGAACAGGGTCGACTTGCCCGCCCCCGAGTGCCCCACCAGCGCCACCCGCTCGCCCGGGCGCACCACCAGCGAGAGCGCATCCAACGCCGGGGTATCGGGACGCGAGGGGTAGCAGAAGCGCACCGCGTCGAAACGGACCTCGCCGCGCGCCGGCCGCGGCAGCGCCACCGGGTCGCTCGGCGCGGCGATCGCCGGGCGTGCCTCGAGCAGCTCCATCAACCGCTCGCTGGCTCCGGCACCGCGCAGCAGCTGGCCGAGCAGCTCGCTGAGCGAACCGACCGCACTGGCCACCAGGATGGCGTAGAACAGGAAGGCCGAGAGTTCGCCGCCGCTGAGGGCCCCGTCGAGTACCTGGTGACCGCCGATCCACAGCACCACACCGATCGCGCCGAAGGTCAGCAGGGTGGCGATCCCGGCAAGCAAGGCGCTGGTCAGCGAGCGCTGACGGGCCACCTCGAAGGCCGACTCCACCTGCTCGCCGTAACGACGCCGATCGATCGGCTCGTGACCGCAGGCCTGCACGGTGCGGATGCCGTGGATCACCTCATCGACATAGGCCGCGACATCGGCCACCCGATCCTGACTGGCGCGCGAGAGACGGCGCACCCGATGCCCCAGCAGCCAGGCCGGGCCGATCACCAGCGGCACCCCGAGCAGCACCAGCCCGGTCAGGCCCGGGCTGGTCACCGCCAGCATGGCGATGCCGCCGAGCATCATCAGCGAGGTGCGCAGCGCCATCGCCAGGGTCGAGCCCACCACCACCTGCAGCAGCGCGGTATCACTGGTCAGTCGCGAGATCACCTCGCCGGTGCGGGTGGTCTCGAAGAAGCCGACATCGAGTCCCAGCACCCGATCGAAGACCGCGCGCCGGATGTCGGCAACCACCCGCTCGCCGATCCAGTTGAGCAGATAACTGCGCGCCATCATCGCCCCGGCGGTGAGCACCACCACGGCGAGAAACAGCAGCAACGAACGATCGAGCGCCACCGCCGAACCGCTCGACAACCCGCGATCGACCACCACCCGGATCACCTGACCGAAGGCCAGCACCGACCCGGCGGCGAACAGCAACGCGGCGAGCGCGGCGAGCAGGCGCCAGCGATAAGGCAGAGTGAAGCGCAGCAGACGCGCCAAGGCACGCAGATCGCGGGTGCCCGGACGATCGGGCGCGACGGAGGATGATCGGGACATGGGATTCCTTACAGCAAAGCGGACAACGAAAGGAGAACGACCGAGGGCCGGGACTCAGCCGCGTTCGAGCGCGCGCCACTGGCGCAGCAGCAACAGCGCCGCCCAGAGCAGCGCGGCGAGCATCAGCAGGGCGCCGAGCAGATGACTGGCCTGAGCGAGCGCACGATCGAGATGCAACAGCCCGGTCTCGGTTAATAGGTATTCCCAGTCGTGAAATCCATAGGGCGCGGTCTGTCCGGTGTTGCCGCCGAGCAGCGGCAACACCCCGGCGCGGGCATCGGCGACATAGGGCGCGATATCGAGGAAGTTCTCCCCGAACCACCACAGACAGACGCTGGCCCCGAAGGGGTCACGAGTACGCAGCAGCAGCACCAGCAGACAGATCAGCGGCATCAGCAGCTGCCCCAGGGTGCCGCCGAGCGAGCCGATGAAGTCGCCGAGCGGGGCGAAGATGACGTGCCCGGCCTCGTGGAAGGGCAGATTGACCAGATGCAGCAGCGATTCGCCGACAACATTGCTCGACACCGGCGCGGCCATCAGCCGCAGCCCCCAGACCAGCAGCACGCACCAGAGCAGGACACGAAGGGCCAGCACCGGCGCGCCACCGGCCGGGGGTACGCCGAGCAGCAGCTCGCTCACGCGCCCCGACGCCCG
>NZ_RHFJ01000082.1:0-11500 GCF_003718675.1 Marichromatium sp. AB32 | reverse complement strand
ATCTTCCCGTGTTCCACAGCGTCTCAGCGCCGCCGGTTCAGGCCCGACGCGAGGCGCTCGCGAACAGCCAGATCCCGGAGAGATAGCACAGCGCCACCAGGGCCACGCCGACGCCCTCCTGCAGCCAGTGGCCGGGGCCGAGCAACAGCACCAGGGTGCCGCAGACGAGCACCGTGGCGCCGCCGATGGCGCGGATGGCATTGCCGCTGGTGCGCGCCTGGCGGGCGCGCTCGGCGTTGATCTCGTGGCTCGACTCGGCCAGACGCAAGCGGCGGTCGTAGCTGCTGAGGATGCGATAGGCCATCAGCGGCAGCTCGGGGGTCTGGTCGGCGATCGAGAGCACGTTGCGCTTGGTGCGCTCGGCCAGCCCGCTGACCCCGACGCGCTCCTTCATCCAGCGCTCCATATAGGGCTTGGCGGTGGTCCAGAGGTCGAGTTCGGGATAGAGCTGACGCCCCAGCCCCTCGATGTTGAGCAGGGTCTTCTCCAGCAACACCAGCTGCGGCTGGATCTCCATGTTGAAGCGCCGCGCGGTCTGGAACAGCCGCACCAGGAAGTGACCGAAGGAGATCTCGGCCAGCGGCTTCTCGAAGATCGGCTCGCTGACGGTGCGGATCGCCGACTCGAACTCGTCGACCCGGGTCCCCGGCGGCACCCAGCCCGACTCGACGTGCAGCTCGGCCACCCGACGATAGTCGCGCTCGAAGAAGGCGAGCAGGTTCTCGGCGAGATAGCGCTGGTCCTCGGTGGTGAGCGAGCCGACGATGCCGAAGTCGATGGAGATGTAGCGCCCCGAGGGCTCGACGAAGATGTTGCCCGGGTGCATGTCGGCATGGAAGAAGTTGTCGCGGAACACCTGGGTGAAGAAGATCTCCACCCCGCGCTCGCCGAGCTGCTTCATGCTCACGCCCTGCGCCTTGATCTCCTCGACGTTGCTCACCGGGATGCCGTAGATGCGCTCCATCACCATCACGTTGGAGCGGGTCCAGTCCCAGAACACCTCGGGGATGTAGAGCATCTCGCTGCCCTGCCAGTTGCGGCGCAACTGTGAGGCGTTGGCCGCCTCGCGCTGCAGGTCGAGCTCGTCGTAGATGGTCTTCTCGTACTCGCGCACCACCTCGACCGGACGCAGCCGCCGGCCATCGGCCCAGTAGCGCTCGGCGAGCTGGGCGACGGTATACATCAGGCCGAGATCCTGGCGGATCACCCGGTCGATGCCCGGACGCAGCACCTTGACCACCACCTCGCGACCGTCCTTGAGACGCCCGGTGTGGACCTGGGCGATCGAGGCCGAGGCCAGCGGCTCGGGGTCGAACTCATCGAGTACGTCCTCGATCGGACAGCCCCAGGCGCGCTCGATCAGCACCCGCGCCTGATCGCCGCCGAAGGGCGGCACCCGGTCCTGGAGCTTGGCCAGCTCGACGGCCAGGTCGTCGGGCAGCAGGTCGCGACGGGTGGAGAGGATCTGGCCGAACTTGACGAAGATCGGTCCCAGGTCCTCGAGGGTCTGGCGCACCCGTGCCGGATAGGGCGGCAGCTCGCCGCGCAACCAGTACCAGGGGGTGAGATAGATCAACCAGCGCAGCGGGCGGAGCAGATGGGTGGCGAGGATGACCTCGTCGAGTCCGTTGCGAAGCAGCACCCAGTTGATGCGAAAGAGGCGTAACGCCTGACGGGGTCCGATCATTGCTGGGTGCCGAGGTCCGCTGCCTGGGTGGTGAGTCGCTCGATGCGGGCGGCGAGCCGCTCGACATCGTCGCGGAGGATGTCGACCTGCTCGAGGAAGGCCTCGACCTCATAGCGGGTCGGCAGCAGGCGCCGCTCCTCCTGCAGGTACTCCCTGAGGTTGGCGTTCATCGTCTCGGAGGCGCGCTCGCGCCAGTCGGCGGCGGCGCGCGCACGGTTGCCGAGCTGGTGGGCGAAGGGGTCGCCGAGGACGCGCGCGAGCTGCTCCTCCCAGTCGACGTCGAGGTGCGCCAGCGCCTGGCTGAAGGACTGCGCCAGCGCGGTGTCGCCCTCGATCTCGACCTCGCCGGAGATCAGCTGGGCGGCCTTGCGCTCGGCCATGCCCATGCGCGCCAGCCCCAGCGGGGTGCCGTGGATCAGACAATCGGGCTCGGCATCGTAGAGCCCGAACAGCTGCAGCCCGCGCTGCCCCGGCAGCACCGTCACCCGGGTGCCGAAGCCCTTGACCTCGATGGCGATGATCCGCCCCTCGAGCGCCGCGAACCCGGCCTGACCCTCGGGGTCGAGGGCGATGTAGCGGTTGAGCGCCTGCTCGATCACCGCGAGCAGGGCGTCGGGAATCTGGATGCCTTCGCTCACAACTTGTATCCCCGGTGGATCGCGACGATGCCACCGCTGTGGTTGAAGTATTCGCAACGCTCGAGCCCGGCCGTCTCCATCATGCCGCGCAGCGTCTCCTGGTCCGGGTGCATGCGGATCGACTCGGCGAGATAGCGATAGCTGCCCGGGTCGTTGGTCACCAGCTTGCCCAGGGTGGGCAGCACCGAGAACGAATAGAGATCGTAGGCACGGCCCAGCGGCTTGGTCAGCGGGTGGGAGAACTCGAGCACCAGCGCCCGACCGCCGGGCCGCAGCACGCGCTGCATCTCGCCGAGCGCCTTCTGCTTGTCGGTGACGTTGCGCAGCCCGAAACCGATGGTGACGCAGTCGAAGTAGTCGTCGGGGAAGGGGATCTGTTCGGCGTTGATCAGCGAGTACTGGATGTTGCCGACGCGCCCGCGATCGAGCATCCGCTTGCGCCCCTCGCCGAGCATCGCGGCGTTGATGTCGGACATCACCACCTGACCGTCGGGGCCGACGATGGCGGCGAAGCGATCGGCCAGGTCGCCGGTGCCCGAGGCGAGGTCGAGCACGCGCTGACCGCGACGCACGCCGGCCAGCTCGATGGTGTGGCGCTTCCACAGCCGATGGATGCCGAGCGACATCAGGTCGTTCATCAGGTCGTAGCGGGTGGCGACCGAGTCGAAGACCTCGCGCACGCGCGCGGCCTTCTCTTCGATCGGCACCTGCTGATAGCCGAAATGGGTGGTCTTCTGGTCGGACATAGTGTGTCCCTGCTGTCGAATCGGCGGCTAGTTTACACCAAAGGCCGGCGCCGATCGGGGCCCCCGGGCCGCTGCCGGAGGGCGCTCCGGGCGGCCCGGGGACCGCCGGCGCGTGGCCGTCATATCAGTCAGTTCGAACGATCCTTGTGGACATGTCCGGACTGGGCGAGTTCGTCGAGATAGGTCTGCCAACGCTCGGCCTGCTCGGCACCGAGCTGGTAGAGATAGTCCCAGGAGTAGATCCCGGTGTTGTGCTCGTCGTCGAAGTGCAGACAGACGGCATAGTTGCCGACCGGCTCGATGCGGTCGATGCCGACCTCCTCCTTGCCGACGACGAGGATGCGCTCCTCGGGGCTGTGCCCCTGCACCTCGGCCGAGGGCGAGTAGACGCGCAGATACTCGCAGGGCAGCGCGAAGCGCGCGCCGTCGTCGAAGCTCACCTCGAGCACGCGCGACTGACGATGGAGATTGAGTTCGGTGGGTACGGGCATGGCTGGGCCTCCAGGGTCGGGCGCGCCGGGCGCCCGACGCGATCGATCACAGGATGTAGCGCGAGAGATCCTCGTCCTCGGCCAGCCCCGACAGGTTGTCGTCGACATAGGCGGCGTTGACGGTGACGGTGACGCGGTCGAGCTCGGAGGCGTTGAAGGAGATGTCCTCGAGCAGCCGTTCGAGCACCGTGTGCAGGCGCCGCGCGCCGATGTTCTCGGTGCGCTCGTTGACCTGCCAGGCGATCTCGGCGATACGGCGGATACCGTCCTCGGTGAACTCCAGGTTCACCCCCTCGGTGGCGAGCAGGGCGCGATACTGGCCGGTGAGCGAGGCGTCGGGCTCGGTGAGGATGCGCACGAAGTCGTCGCTGTCGAGCGCCTTGAGCTCGACGCGGATCGGCAGCCGACCCTGCAGCTCGGGGATCAGGTCGGAGGGCTTGGCGAGATGGAAGGCCCCCGAGGCGATGAAGAGGATGTGATCGGTGCGCACCGCGCCGTACTTGGTCGACACCGTGCTGCCCTCGACCAGGGGCAGCAGATCGCGCTGCACGCCCTCGCGCGAGACGTCGGCGCTGCTCGCGCCCTCGCCCCGGCGGGTGACCTTGTCGAGCTCGTCGATGAAGACGATGCCGTGCTGCTCGGCATTGTCGATGGCGCGCAGCTTGAGATCCTCGTCGTTGACCCGCTTGGCCGCTTCTTCCTCCTCGAGCAGCTTGCGCGCCTCACCGATACGCAGCTTGCGCCGCTGCTGGTGCCCCTGACCGAGGTTCTGGAACAGCCCCTGGAGCTGGTTGGTCATCTCCTCCATCCCCGGCGGGGCCATGATGTCGACCCCGTGCGGGGTGGCGGAGACCTGGATGTCGATCTCGCGCCCGTCGAGTTCGCCGGCCTGGAGCTTGGCGCGCAGCTTCTCGCGGGTGGCCGAGCTCGGCGCGCTGGCGCGACTGTCCTGCTCGAAGCCCGAGGGCGGCGGCAGCAGCGCATCGAGGATGCGCTCCTCGGCCGCGGCGGCGGCCTGGTCGGCGAGCTTGGCCATCTCCTGCTCGCGCGCCATCTTCATGCTGATATCGACCAGATCGCGCACGATCGACTCGACATCACGCCCGACGTAGCCGACCTCGGTGAACTTGGTGGCCTCCACCTTGAGGAAGGGCGCATTGGCCAGACGCGCCAGCCGACGCGCGATCTCGGTCTTGCCGACGCCGGTGGGACCGATCATCAGGATGTTCTTGGGGGTGATCTCCGAGCGCAGCGGCTCCTCGATGCAGGAGCGACGCCAGCGGTTGCGCAGCGCGATGGCCACGGCGCGCTTGGCCTCGTGCTGACCGACGATATGCTTGTCGAGCTCGGCGACGATGCGTTGTGGGGTGATTTCCGACATTGAGCCTGTCCATCGGGTGGGCCGCCTCCGCGAGACGGCACGGCGGGTGAGCGCGAAGGGGACGGGGGCCGCGGAGACCTCCCGCGCCCGGTCGAGCGGCCATTCTCCGCTCCCCGGGCAGGTTGCGCCAGGGCGCCGGGACACTCACGCCTGGGCGTCGAGTTCCTCGAGCACCAGATTGTGATTGGTATAGATGCAAATATCGGCGGCGATACTCAAGGCCCGTTCGACGATCTCGCGGGCATCGAGCTCGGTGTTCTCGAGCAGCGCGCGCGCTGCGGCCTGGGCGAAGGCCCCGCCCGAACCGATCGCCATCAGGTCGTGCTCCGGCTCCATCACGTCGCCGGTCCCCGAGATCATCAGCGAGGTCTCGGCGTCGGCGATACAGAGCAACGCCTCGAGACGGCGCAGCATGCGATCGGTGCGCCAGTCCTTGGCCATCTCCACCGCGGCGCGGGTGAGGTGGCCCTGGTGCTTCTCCAGCTTGGCCTCGAAGCGCTCGAACAGGGTGAAGGCGTCGGCGGTGGCGCCGGCGAAACCGGCCAGCACCCGGCCATGATAGAGCCGCCGCACCTTGCGCGCGTTGCCCTTCATCACCGTGTTGCCCAGTGAGACCTGCCCGTCACCGCCGACCACGACCTTGCCGCCGCGCCGCACGGAGAGGATCGTTGTACCGCGAAAGCTCGTCATAGCCATCCTTCCGCTCGTTTAAAGCCCTCATTCTACGTCACCAGCCGAGCGCTGCCGATCCGCGCGCGCGGCACACACAGCGGGTCCGAAAACCAGCCTGAAACCGCCCCGGCCACCAGCCCGTCATGGTTGCGCGTACACGCAACAGTCTGTTAGGGTTAGAAAATGTCTGTCGGCCGGAAACCCCCGGCACGCTACCAACCATCGCCCCGACGCCCGCCGGAGACGGTGCCACAAGCACCCCGGTCGGTCGGGGTACGCGCGACACCATGCCGCGATCAAAAGCCGTGAGTGGCCCTCGGGCGCTCACACATCAATCTATCCGTCAAGGACCATCGGGGCCATGCCCGCAGAACAATCCATCAAGATCGCCGTGCGCGGTCTCACCAAGATCTTCGGCGACGAGCCGGAGAAGGCCCTGGAGCTGCTCGCCCAGGGCGCCGACAAAAAGACCATCCTCGAGAAGACCGGGCAAACGGTCGGCGTCGCCGATGCCAGCTTCGATGTCTACGAGGGCGAGATCCTGGTCGTCATGGGACTCTCGGGCAGCGGCAAGTCGAGCCTGATCCGCTGTCTCAACCGGCTCAACGAACCGACTCGGGGCGAGATCCTGATCGACGGCGAGGACATCGTCGGACTCGATCACCACCAGCTGCTCGAGACCCGCCGGCGCAAGTTCGGCATGGTCTTCCAGCACTTCGCCCTGTTCCCCCACCGCACCATCCGCGAGAACGTCGAATACGGTCTCGAGATCCAGGGCGTGGCGCCCGAGGTGCGCGCCGAGAAGGCGATCACCGCGCTGCGCCAGGTCGGACTCGAGGGCTGGGAGGACGCCCGTCCCGATCAGCTCTCCGGCGGCATGCAGCAGCGCGTCGGACTGGCCCGCGCACTCGCGGTCGACCCTGATGTGCTGTTGATGGACGAGGCCTTCTCCGCGCTCGATCCGCTGATCCGTCGCGACATGCAGCAGGAGCTGCTGGCGCTGCAGAACCGGCTGCAGAAGACCATCGTCTTCATCACCCACGACCTCGACGAGGCGCTCTATCTCGGCAACCGCATCGTGCTGATGAAGGACGCGCGCATCGAGCAGGTCGGCACCGGCGAGGAGATCCTCTCCGACCCGGCCACCGCTTATGTCGAGCGCTTCGTCGCCGAGGTCGACAAGACCAAGGTGCTGACCGCCAGCGCGGTGATGCACCGGGTGCGCAACGTCGCCTTCCTCACCGACGGGCCGCGCACCGTACTGCGCAAGATGGACGAGCAGAACCTCAGCGCGCTGTTCGTGGTCAGCGGTGACTTCAAGCTCCAGGGCATGGTGCGCGACGAGGCCGCGTTGGCGGCGGTGCAGCGCGGCGAACGCAGCATCCAGGAGATCCTCGAGGCGTGCGCCGACCCGGTCTCGCCGGACACCCCGGTGCGCGACCTCTTCGCGCCGCTCGCGCAGAGCCCGATGCCGGCCCCGGTGGTCGACGACGAGGGCAAACTCAAGGGTCAGGTGGTCCGCGCCTCGCTGCTCCAGGGCCTGGCCGAGCACAGCAGCAGCGAAGACAGCACCGAGGAGGCCGCATGATCGAGATCCCACGCCTTCCCCTCTCGGACTGGATCGACGACGGTCTCGACGCCCTCACCGATCAGTTCGCCACCGCCACCAAGGTCGTCTCCGATGTCATGGAGACCGGCATCGAGGGCGCCGTCGACGGCCTGATGTGGCTGCCGCCATGGCTCACCATCCTGTTGTTCGCGGCATTGAGCTGGCGCCTCGCCGGGGTCAAGACCGCCATCGGCACCCTCGCCGGCTTCCTGCTCCTGTGGAACCTGGGGCTGTGGGAGCCGACCCTGCAGACCCTGGTGCTGGTCATCATCGCCACCCTGATCGCGGTGCTGATCGGCGCCCCGCTCGGCATCCTCGCCGCGCTCTCGCAGACAGGCTACCGGATCATCTTCCCGATCCTCGATCTCATGCAGACGATGCCCGCCTTCGTCTATCTGATCCCGGCCATCCCCTTCTTCGGCCTGGGTCCGGTGGCGGCGGTGTTCTCCACCGTGATCTTCGCCATGCCACCGGCGATCCGTCTCACCACCCTCGGTATCCGTCAGGTGCCCTCCGACCTGGTCGAGGCGGCCGACGCCTTCGGCTCGACGCGCTGGCAGAAGCTGCGCAAGGTCCAGCTGCCGCTGGCGATCCCGACCATCATGGCCGGCATCAACCAGACCATCATGCTCGCCCTCTCGATGGTGGTGATCGCCGCCATGATCGGCGCCCAGGGCCTCGGCGGCGAGGTCTGGCGCGCGATCCAGCGCAACGAGGCGGGCATGGGCTTCGAGGCCGGACTCGCGGTGGTGATCCTGGCGATGGTGCTCGACCGCATCACCCAGGGCATCACCCGCGACAACCGCCAGACCTCGGGCTGATTGCGGCGCATGCCGACCGGTGCCCCAGGGACGGGGCGCCACGACACATCGATGATGTGCCATCCACCCAAACCAGAGGAGTCCGTACCATGAACCGATTCACCCTGACCGCTGCCGCCACGGCATTGAGTGCGCTCGTCACCCCGGCACTGGCCGCCGACAAGGGCGAGGTCGAACTCGCCTACGTCGAATGGTCGACCGAGATCGCCAGCACCAATGTCGTCAAGGTGGTGCTCGAGGACCTGGGCTATGACGTCAAGATCACCCCGGTCTCGGCCGCCGCCATGTGGCAGGCGGTGGGAACCGGCGACGTCGACGGGCTGGTCGCCGCTTGGTTGCCCACCACCCACATGCACTATCTCGAGAAGGTCGCCGACGACGTCGAGGACCTCGGCCCCAACCTCGAGGGCACCCGCATCGGTCTGGTGGTGCCGAGCTATGTCGAGATCGACTCGATCGCCGAACTCGACGACGCCGCCGAGCGCTTCGACAACAAGATCATCGGCATCGACCCCGGCGCCGGTATCATGAGCAAGACCGAGCTGGCGATCGAGCGCTATGAGCTCGAGGACATCACCCTGGTCGAGGGCACCGGCCCGATCATGACCGCCGTCCTCGGCGACGCCATCGACGACAACGAATGGGTCGTCATCACCGGCTGGACCCCGCACTGGATGTTCGCCCAGTACGACCTGAAGTACCTCGAGGACCCCGAGGGCATCTACGGCGGTGAGGAAGAGATCCACACCATCGTGCGCAAGGGGCTCAAGGAAGACATGCCCGAGGTCTACGCCGTGCTCGACAACTTCCACTGGGCCCCGGAACAGATGGCCGAGCTGATGGTGTGGAACCAGGAAAAGCGCGCCGATCCTTACAAGAACGCCCGCCGCTGGGTCGAAGAGAACGCAGAGACTGTTGAGAGCTGGAAACCGTGATCAAGAAAAACTCTAATAACAACCACCACCTGCCCCAGTCGGGCACGCGCGCCTCGCTCGCGCTGCTCGCCCTCGGCGGGGCGCTGAGCGCCCTGCCGGCGACGGCCGCGACCACCGATGCCGCAGCCCTCGAAGGCCGTATCGCCGAGCTGCAGCGCCAACTCGCCGCGGCCCAGCGCGAGCTGGCCGCCGCCCGCTCCGAGACCGTCGCCGCCGAGCAGCAGGCGGCGGAGGCCGAGCAGCGTCTCGCCACCGCAGCCCCCGAGCCGGCCGACCGCAGCATCAAGCTCGGCCCGGTCACCGTCGGCGGCGCGCTGCGCGCCAACTACGTCCTCGGCAGCTACGAGGGCCTCGACAACGCCCCCAACCGCGGCGGCAACGGCGGCAACGTCGAGTTCGACACCTTCCGCCTCGAGCTCTCGCTCGACTACAACAACTTCATCGGCGAGTTCCAGTACCGCTGGTATCCGGCCGGCACCCGGGAGAGTTACAACTTCCTCCATACCGGTTGGCTCGGCTACCGCTTCGCCGACGACAGCGAGCTCAAGGTCGGCGTCAACCGGGTGCCCTTCGGTCCCGGCCCCTTCGGCGTGTCGCAGAGCTACATGTTCGACATGCACTACTATGTCGGACTCGCCGACGACATGGATCTGGGCGTGAAGTACACCACCGACATCGACAACTGGACGATCGATGTCGGCTACTACGCCGCCAGCGAGGGGAACTACTTCGGTCGCAGCCTCGACAGCGCCCGCTACAGCTACGACCCGGTGCGCTGGACCGAGTCGGTCGACGAGAACGGCAACGTCACCTACGGCGGCGCCAACAACGGCTACGAGGAGCGCCACCAGTTCAACCTGCGCGCCATCTACCACCTCACCGACGCCGCCATCCCCACCGACCTCGGCGTATCGCTGCAGTACGGCCAGCTCAAGGGCCAGCGCGCCGACGACGGCAGCCATTGGGCGGCCTCGGCGCACATGGTCAATCGTTACCGCAACTGGACCCTGGCCACCCAGCTGACCCGTTACGAGTACGACATCGACGCCGACAACCCCTGGGGGACCGACACCCTGATCCCGATGGGTGCCTTCGACTTCGCCTGGCCGGTGGCCAGCAAGGCGTGGGTCCCGGCGGTGTCGCTGAGCTACAAGCACGAGACCCCGAACCTGCCCTGGCTCGACTATGTGCTGCCCTATGTCGAGTACAGCTCGATCATCAAGGACGAGGGTGAGTTCAACAACAACGACCTGATCACCGTCGGTGCCGCCTGGGCCAGCGGCGGCTGGTACATCTACAGCGACCTGGCCTACTCCAACGGCAACTACTTCGTCGGCAACGACGCCGGCAACGGGCTGCAGGACAACTACGGCAGCATCTACGGCGTCGGCGACTTCGGCGCCAACGGCAACGACGAGTGGAACTACCGGTTCACCCTGAACCTGGGCTACTACTTCTGATGCCGACCCGGACGGGCGCGCAGCGCCCGTCCGACAACCCGCTTGCAACTCCCCCGCTTCGCATTCCCTCCCCCACGACCCCGGCTCCGCGCAACGCGTCCCGCGCGGGCGGTGACGGCGCGTCGTTCAACCTGAAGGATTGATTCGCAGTATGGATAAACCCCGCCTCACCCTCCCCAGCCTCGTCCTGTTCGGTCTCTGCGCGCTGCTCTCCAGCGGCGCCTTCGCCGGCTCCAAGGGCAAGATCGAACTGGTCTACGGCGAGTGGACCACCGAGATCGCCAGCACCAACCTGATCAAGGTGGTGCTCGAGGACCTCGGCTATGACGTCACCATCCGCTCGGTCGCGGTCGGCGCCATGTGGCAGGCGATCGCCGAGGGCGATGTCGACGGCATGGTCGCCGCCTGGCTGCCGACCACCCAACAGAACTATTACGACAATGTGCGCGATCGCATCGACGACCTCGGTCCCAACCTCATCGGCACCCAGGTGGGCCTGGTGGTACCGAGCTATGTCGAGATCGACACCATCGCCGAGCTCAAGGACAGCGCCGAGCGCTTCGACAACAAGATCATCGGCATCGAGCCGGGCACCGGCATCATGCGCCGCACCGAGCAGATGATGGCGACCTACGGGCTCGAGGACATGAAGCTGGTGGAGAGCTCCGGCCCGATCATGACCGCGGTGCTCGGTGACGCCATCGAGGACGGCGACTGGGTGGTGGTCACCGGCTGGACCCCGCACTGGATCTTCTCGACCCATGAGCTGAAGTATCTCGCCGACCCCGAGAACATCTACGGCGGCGTCGAGCGCATCCACACCGTGGTGCGCAAGGGACTGGCCGAGGACCTGCCCGAGGCCTATGCGGTGCTCGACAACTTCCACTGGACCCCGGAGCAGATGGGCGAGCTGATGGCGTGGAACGAGGAGAAGCGCGCCGATCCCTACGAGAACGCCCGCCGCTGGGTCGAGACCTACCCCGAGGTGGTCGAGGCCTGGCTGCCCTGAGCCACGCCGACCGACCCGAGCCGCTCACCAGCTCGGGTATCATGATCGCCG
>NZ_RHFJ01000081.1:0-11987 GCF_003718675.1 Marichromatium sp. AB32 | reverse complement strand
GCCCTCGCGCGCCCGGGCGCGGTCGAGGGCGAGGATGGCGCGCTCGGTGTCGAGGTCGGGATAGTCGACCCGCACCTGCATCAGGAAGCGATCGAGCTGGGCCTCGGGCAGCGGATAGGTGCCCTCCTGCTCGATCGGGTTCTGGGTGGCCATCACCAGAAACAGCTCCGGCAGCCGGTAGGTCTCGCGTCCGACGGTGATCTGGCGCTCGCCCATCGCCTCGAGCAGCGCCGACTGCACCTTGGCCGGGGCGCGGTTGACCTCGTCGGCGAGCAGCAGGTTGTGGAACAGCGGCCCGCGATCGAAGCGGAAGCTGCCGTCGTGGGGACGATAGATCTCGGTGCCGGTGAGGTCGGCGGGCAGCAGGTCCGGGGTGAACTGGACGCGGTGGAAGTCGCCCTCGATCCCCTCGGCCAGGGCCTTGACCGCGCTGGTCTTGGCCACCCCGGGCGGACCCTCGACGAGCAGATGGCCGTCGGCGAGCAGTGCCACCAGCAGCCGCTCGACCAGGGCGCGCTGACCGAGGATGCGCGCCGAGAGCCGCACCCGCAGCGCGGCGAAGACCGCCTGTAGATCGCTCGTCGGATCAGCTGCCGACACGGCGCACCTCCTCGTTATCAAAAGCGTCTGACTCGATCCGTTCGAGCAGCTCATGCGGGCTGCTCAGCGGCGCCCCGGCACCGGCCGCGTGCAGCCGCGCCGGGTCGGTATAGCCCCAGCCGACGGCGACGAAGCCGGTACCGGCGGCGCGCGCCGCCTCTAGGTCACGCAGCTCGTCGCCGACATAGAGCATGCGCGCCGGGCGCAGCCGCTCGCGCGCGGCAAGCCGACGCAGCGCGCGCGACTTGCCGAACAGCGCCGCGCCGCCGACAACGAAATCGAGATGGGGCAACGGGTAGCGCGCGAGATAGGCCGCCAGGCTCTCGCTGGCGTTGGAGGAGAGCACGCCGAGACGCAACCCGCGCGCGGCCAGCGCCTCCAGGGCCTCGGTCCAGCCCGGGACCGGCGGGGTGGCGAGCAGACCGGCGCGCATCTCGCGGCGCATCCGCGCGACGAAGCCCGGCACCCGGTAGGCCGGGATGCCCAGCGTCTGGACGATCTCGCGCGCGTGCAGCCCGCGCAACCGTTCGACGGCGGCGCGATCGAGCCCATCACAGCCGAACGCCGGGCCGACCCGGGCGAGCGCCTCGAGGGCCGCCTCGGTGCTGTCGACCAGGGTGCCGTCGAAGTCGAAACAGAGACAGTCGAACATAGGGTCAGGGGTCCATGAGGGTCGGGGTCAAGCACGATCGACCGGACCGGACGGGCGCGACCCTGGGGGACGGGACCGCCCGGCGCCGGGGAGAGACGCGACGTCCTCCCGACGCCGCGCGCAACAGGCTACTACAGGGTGGCGCCGAGCTGCACCAGGATCTCCGAGTCGCGCGGCAGCACCTCGACCTCGGCCTTGGAGGCGAGCAGCTGCTCGGTCTCCATCACCTCGAGCACCGTATCGAGCACCTCGGGGTCGCGTTCGGCGATGGCGTTGAGCGCCTCGCCGACGATCGCCGGGCGGGTGGCGGCGGCTTCGGCCATCTGTTGCGAGACCTTGTAGGCGGTCTGGCTCTGGATCAGGCCGACGCGGTTCTCGCCGTCCTGCTTCATCGCGCTGGTGACCTGGATCAGCCGCTTGACCACCTTGTCGGTGATGTTGTCGACCATCTGCCGGTCGGTGAAGGCGACCTTGCGGATATAGACCGAGCCGAGCCGGTAGCCCCAGCGCTCGGAGAGCGGCGAGACCTCGGCGCGCACCCGACGGCTGAGCTGGTGACGGTCCTCGAGCATCTTGTCCATCTCCAGATTGCTCAGGGTGGAGACGGCGGCGCTGGCGACATTGGCCTGCAGCGAGCCCTCGGGGTTGGCGTTGTTGAACAGATAGGCGATGGGGTCGCTCACCTGCATCTCGTACCACAGCCCCACGCCCATCGGCGTGCCCTCCTCGGAGTTGACCATCTGGTCGCGCAGATAGTGCTGGCGCAGCGCGGTGGAGACCTTGTAGCGCTTGCCGAAGAAGGGCAGCAGCAGGGCGCGCAGCCCGAAGTGGGCGAGCGGGAAGCGCAGCCCGGGCTCGTCGAGGGTACCGATGACCTTGCCGAACAGGGTGAAGACCTGGGCCTCGCGCTCGCGCACCACGGCATAGAGCCCGAGGCTGCGGGCGATGGCGAGCAGCACCGGGATATAGATGAGACCGATGACGAAGGCGATGGTGGAACCGATCATGTTGTCCATGGCGTCTCTCCCCTCAGCGCTCGAGCCCGGTGGTACGGACGATGCGCGAGGCGCGCCCGAGCAGCGGCACGCGCAGGTTGCGGATATAGGCGCGCAGCGCCTCGGTGCCGCCGCTCGACTTGATCCGCGACAGCGTCTCGGCCAGCTCGCGCAGCGGCGCGACCTCGGCCTGGGCGTTGTTGCGCGCGATCTCCACCGCGCGCTTGCTCATGGTGATCTGCTGCTCGGCGTCGGCGCGCGCCGTGGAGATATCGGCGGCGACCTGGTTGCGAGTGGAGTTGATCGCCGAGAGCGCGCGGTCGACCTCGCTCGGCGGGTCGATCTGGGTGATCAGCGCGGCATCGAGCTCGATGCCGTAGCGCGCCCCGGTCGAGCGGCACTGCTGCTCCATGTAGTCGTTGAGCAGCGGCAGGTTCTTGCGCAGGTCGTTGATCGAGACGCCCTCGGAGAGTTCGGCGGCCGCTTCGCCCTGCGCCAGCTCGCCCTCGCCGACCAGCCCCTCGCCCTTGGGGTCGACGAAGTTGGCGATGCGCTCGCGCAGCACCGAGATGAAGTAACCCATGACGTGTTCGAGCGGGCTGTCGACGCCGAAGCAGTAGGCATAGAGGTTGGATTCGGCGACGCGGAAGCGGATCTGACCGCCGACCCCGGTGGTGAGGTTGTCCTTGGTGACCGCCTCGACCATCACCTGATCCTTGGTCGGGTCCCAGGTCAGGTCGATGGCCTGGGTGACCACGCTGACCTTGTGCACCTCCTGCCACGGCCACTTGAAGTAGGGGCCGCCGGGGCCGATCACCCGCACCTGCGGGAAGCGGTAGCGTTGCTGTTCCTCGGCGTCGAGCGCCGGGTCCTCGACCATCAGCTCGCCGAGTCGCTCGACGCGACCGAAGCTGGTGATCAGCGCGCGCTCGTCCGGGCTCACGGTGTAGAAGGCGCGCACGAACACCTTGAACACCACGAACGCCAGCACGCCGAGCATGAATGCCGTCAGATACATGGCAGCTTGACCTCTCTAGCGGAGGGCGGCGCATCCGCGCCGCCTGGGGGACGCGCCCCGCCGACGGGGGCGGGGCGCGGGCGGAGACGGGAAGAAGGGCCGCGCATCAGGGCGTGCGCTCGCGCGCGGCGCGAGCGATGGCGATGGCGTTGCCGATGGCGGTACGGGCATGCGGGCTGGCGCGCCAGCAGGGGGCGTGGAGCATGTCGGCGATCAGCCCGACCAGGGGCTCGATCTGCTGCCCGGCGAGGGTGTCGAGATCCTCGATGCCGAGCTGTTCGAGCCGCGCGATCACCCGCAGCCCGATCTGATGACCGCCGAGCAGCAGGGCGCGCTCGGCACTGGAAAACGGCATCGATCCCTCCCCGCGCCGGTGCCGACCGGCGCTCAGTCGCCCTTGAAACCCACCCGCTGGTGGCTGCCGTCGCAGAAGGGCTTGTTGGCCGAGGCCCCGCAGCGACACAGATAGGCCTTGTCGCCGCGCCAGGCCGCGCGCGCGCTGGCGGCGCGGATCACCAGGTTGCCCTCGAGCTCGAGCGGCCCGTCGGGCAGCGCTCGCACCGCCAGCGGCCCGTCGGCGGCGAAGGTGCCGCGCCCCTGCTCGCCGACGGCGCCATAGTCCTCGAAGCCGGCGGCACGGTGGCTGTTGTCGCAGAACGGCTTGTTGGCCGAGGCCCCGCAACGACACAGCGCCACCCGGCGGCTGGTGCCGGCGTGCTCGGGCGCCTCACCGGCGCCCTCCAGCGCCAGCTCACCGTGACAGTACAGGGGGCCATTGTAGACCACCACCGCCGCGTTCTCGCCGGGAGCGGGCTCGGGACCGCCGGTCTTGTCGACATAGCTCAGCGCGCCGCTCGGACAGCGCTCGACGATCTCGCGCACCCGTTCGCGCTCGGTGACATCGGGATCGCACCAGGGATCGCGCCCGGAGACGAACAGCTCGCCCTTGGCACGGACGCACTCGCCGATATGGATACACAGACGCTCGTCCCAGTAGACATCGATCTCCTGGCCCGGGAAGTGGTGGACGCTGCGCTCACTCATCAAATGGACTCCTTGTGGTCTCTGTGGGTTGCCCGCCCACGGCGGACGGTGGCTGCCTGGAGAGACCAACCGGCGGCTCGGGGCGCGACCGGTCGGCGCGAGGCACGGCCCCGCATCGCCCCGACAGCGCCGGGGGCGCGCAGCGCCAAAAACAGCACCACGCGCGTGTTTTTCTAATGGGGCCCAGCGCCGATCATGCAACGTGCGGGGGTGAACTTCGTCACACCCCCGACGTCTCACCGAGCATGGCGGAACGCCCTCGCCCGCCATCCGTCCCCGTCGTCACGCACGGCCCGCGCGCCGTCATCCACACGGAGTCGAGAACATGCCCAGTCAAGCCGTCCGATCGCACCACACCACGCCCGCGCCGGCGCCCACGGTCAGCCGGGTCGACATCGGCGAGCCGCTCGACTGGCTCGCCACCGGCGTCAGGCGCTTCGCCGAGGCACCCGCGGCGAGCCTGCTCTACGGCGCGCTCTTCGTGCTCGCCTGCTGGGGGGCGCTGGCGCTGACCTGGACCCTGCCCTGGTTCACCATCGCCTTCCTCACCGGATTGCTGCTGCTCGGTCCCTTCCTCGCCGCCGGGCTCTATGTCGCCGCACGCCAGCTCGAGGCCGACGAGCCGGTGGCCATCCACGACAGCCTGGCGCTGATCTGGGCGCGGCGTACCAATCTGGGGCTGTTCGTGCTCTTCCTCGGGCTGATCGCCGCGGCCTGGGTGCGCTTCTCGGCGCTGCTGTTCGCGATCAAGTTCAACACCCTCTCGCCCTCGTCCGACAGCATCACCGGCCTGCTGGCCGGGCACTTCGATCCGGTGGTCACGCTGTTCTTCCTCGGCATCGGGCTGCTGCTGGCCGTGGCGGTGTTCGTCACCAGCGCCGTCTCCATCCCGATGATCCTCGATCGCGACGTCGGCCCGCTCACCGCCATCCACACCAGCCTGCGCGCCTGCCGCCAGAACTGGCCGGCGATGACGCTGTGGGCCGCGATGATCGTCGCCCTCACCGGCTTCGGCATCCTCACCCTGTTCATCGGGCTGGTGGTGATCTTCCCGGTACTCGGCTATGCCACCTGGGAGAGCTATCGGCGGATGGTCGCCTGAGCCCCGGCCCCGCCACCGCTCGGCGGGGCGCGGCCCAGGCCACAAGGACCCCAACCCCGCGCCGCCCGGCGGCGCATCTCACCGCACCATGGAGGATGCAACCATGCGTCAACGTCCGAACCTCACCCATGTCGTACTCTACGGCGCCCTGCTCGCCCTGGTCACCAGTCTCGGCGCCCGCGCCGAGACCAGCGCCAGCGGCGTGGTCGAGCGTGTCTGGGACGACGGCTTCCTGCTCGACACCGGCAGCGAGCGACTCGACGTCGAACTCGACAGCCTGCGCGCCCTGGGCATCGCCCCGGGGACCCGGGTGACCATCGCCGGCGACTACGACGATGACGACCACGACGACGATGATGACGACGACGGTCGCGACTTCCGCGCCCGCCGCGTGACCATCGACTGAGTGAATCGGCTGTCAGCGTCTCGCTGACAGCGACCAGTCGCCAGTCGCCAGCAGGAAGAGGGGCGGCGCTGACGGCTGCGGCTGGCGGCTTGCTCGTCGGTTGGACTGCCCATCGGACCACGGACCGGCGACGGGCAACGCGGCCAGCGGCCAGCGGCCAGCGGCCAGCAGGAAAGGCTCGGCGCTGCCAGCTGACCACTGGCGGCTGGAAGCTGGCCGCTGGAAGCTGGTACCCATTTGCCTCACCCCTTTCGTACCGTCTAGACTGTTCTACAATCGTCCAGACCGGTGATCCATCCATGCCCGAAACCCAAGCCCCCAAGCCGTCGCTGCGCGAGCGTGTGCTCGATGCCGCCGAGACCGTGGTGATGCGCGATGGCGCCGCGCGACTGACCCTCGACGCGGTGATCGCCGAGGCCGGCGCCAGCAAGGGCGGGATGCTCTATCACTTCAGGAGCAAGGAGGCGCTGCTCGAGGGGCTGGTCGAGCGTACCCTGGCACGCGACGAGGCCGACATCGGCGCGCTGCGCGACACCCTCCCGCCCGATCAGCCCAACCGCGAGGGCCGCGCCCGGCTCATCGCCTCGCTCGCCCCCTGCCCGGTCTCGCCCGAGCTCGGCATCGCGGTGATCGCCGCCTCGGCGCACCATCGCGAGCTGCTCGCGCCGATCCGCACACACGTCGCCGAGACGCTCGACGCGCTCGGCGCACTGGAGGACGAGATCCCGAACGCCCGGCTGCTCTATCTGGCGATGGCCGGGCTCTACATGTTCGACGTCTTCGGCATCTCGCCGCTCGCCCCCGACGAGGCCGACGCGCTGCGCGCCCAGGCCCGGCGCATCCTCGACGATCACGGAGCCCTTTGATGACCGCCCTATCCCCCCGTCCGTCACTGCTGCTCGCCGCCCTGGTCGCGCTGCTCGGCGTCGCGCTCGGCGGCTGTGACCGCGCCGCTGCCGAGCCCGACACGACCACCAGCGCGCCGACCTCGCAGCCGGTGCGGCTGTTCACCGTCGATACCGCGCCGAGATCCGAGCTGCGCCGCTTCCCGGCCACCATCGAGGCCTCGCAGACCTCGGCCGTCTCCTTCCAGGTACCGGGCAAGCTCGAACGCTTCCCCATCCGCGAGGGCGAGACCACCCGCGCCGGCGAGACGATCGCCGCGCTCGACGCCACCGACTACGCGCTCGCGCTGCGCGAGGCCAGGGTCCAGGCCGATCTCGCGCGCAAGGAACTCGAGCGCAAGCAGGCGCTCAGCGAACGCGGCCATCTCGCCGAGAACGCCCTCGACGACGCCCGCGCCACCGCCGATCTCGCCCAGGTGCGGCTCGAACAGGCGGCACAGAACCTCGCCTACACCGAGCTGGAGGCGCCCTTCGACGCGCTGCTCGCCGAGCGTCTGGTCGATCGCTTCGTCAACGTCCGCGCCGGCGAGCCGATCGCGCTGCTGCAGGACATCTCGGTGCTCACCGTCGAGGTCGACGTGCCCGAGCGGCTGATGGCGCGGGTACGGCGCGAGCAGGTCGGCGCCATCACCGCCGAACTCTCGGCCTGGCCGGGGCGCAGTTTCCCGCTGAGCATCCGCGAGTTCGCCACCGAGCCCGACCCGCGCACCCGCACCTACACCATCACCCTGTTCATGACCAACCCCGACGACATCCAGGTGCTGCCGGGGATGACCGCCACCGTCAGCGCCGAGATCCTCACCACCGCCGAGGGCACGATCGAGGTGCCGATCGGCGCGCTCGACGCCGATGCCGCCGGCGACTTCCGCGTCTGGGTCTACGACCCCGAGCGCGGTCAGGTGCAGCCGCGCGCCGTCGCGGTCGCCACCCTCGACGGCAGCCACGCGCGCATCCTCTCGGGGCTGGCCGAGGGCGAGCGCATCGTCGCCGCCGGGGTCGGCTTCCTCAGCGCCGGTCAGCGGGTGCGCCCGCTCGACGACACCGCCCAGTAGCATCGGGAACCCCTATCCATGGACATCGCTCGCGCCGCCATCGACAAGCCGGTCAACACCTGGCTGCTGATCCTCATCTGTCTGCTCGGGGGACTCTGGGCCCTGTTCAGCCTGGGACGGCTGGAGGACCCCGAGTTCACCATCAAGCAGGCGATCATCACCACCAGCTATCCCGGCGCCTCGGCACTCGAGGTCGAGCAGGAGGTGACCGACCAGCTCGAGATCGCCCTCCAGCGCCTGCCCCAGATCAAGGAGATCCGCTCGCGCTCCGAGCCCGGGCGCTCGCTGATCGATGTCGAGATCCTCGAGCAGTACGACTCCAGCCAGCTGCCGCAGATCTGGGACGAGCTGCGGCGCAAGGTCCGCGACGCCAGCGCCACCCTGCCGCCCGGGGCCGGCACCCCGCACGTCAACGACGACTTCGGCGACGTCTACGGGCTTTACTACGCGCTCAGCGCCCCGGACTACAGCCAGGCCGAGCTGCGCGACTTCGCCCGCACCCTGCGCCAGGAGCTGTTGCGGATACCGGGCGTGGCCAAGGTGGCGATCAGCGGGCTGCGCGCCGAGCGCATCTTCGTCGAGCCGCCGCAGTCGGTGCTCACCCAGCTCGGCATCGCCCCGACGCTGATCGCCAACGCCATCTCGGTGCAGAACGCGGTGGTCGACAGCGGCGCGCTGCGGGTCGAGGACCGCTCGGTGCGCCTCGCCCCTTCGGGCACCTTCGACTCGGTCGCGCGCATCGAGGCGCTGCCGCTCGGCGGCCCCGGGGCGAGCAGCGAGCACGCCAGCCTGCGGCTCGGCGACATCGCCCGGGTGAGCCGCGGCGAGGAGGAGATCCCGACCCTGCTGGTGCGCCACAACGGTCGCCCGGCGGTGGCCATCGGCGTCTCGGCGCAGAGCGGCACCAACATCGTCGAGGTCGGCGCGACGGTCGAGGCGCGAATCCACGCGCTGCTCGAGACCCTGCCGCTCGGCGTCACCATCGATCCGATCTACCAGCAGCACCGAGTGGTCGACGAGGCGGTCAACGGTTTTCTCGTCAACCTCGCAAGCTCGGTGGCGATCGTCATCCTGGTGCTCTGTCTGGCGATGGGCTGGCGCGGCGGGCTGGTGGTCGGCGGGGTGCTGCTGCTCACCGTGCTCGGCACCCTGCTGCTGATGAAGATCGGCGGCATCACCATGCAGCGCGTCTCGCTCGGCGCGCTGATCATCGCCATGGGCATGCTGGTCGACAACGCCATCGTCATCGCTGAGGGGATGATGGTGCGGATGCGGCGCGGGCTGGGGGCGCTGGAGGCGGCGCAGCAGATCACCAACCAGACCAAGTGGCCGCTGCTGGCGGCGACGGTAATCGGCATCCTCGCCTTCTCCGGGATCGGGCTGTCGAACGACTCGACCGGGGAGTACACCTTCTCGCTGTTCGCGGTGATCGCCATCTCGCTGCTGCTGAGCTGGGTGCTGGCGGTGACCGTGGCCCCGTTGTTCGGCAGCTATCTGTTCCGCAGCGCCGCCGAGCGCCGCGACGAGGAGGAGGCCGGCGGCGTCCTGCTCGGCGGCTATCGCGGGCTGGTGCACCTGGCGCTGCGCCACCGGCTGACCACGGTGGCGGCGCTGGTCGGCTCGACCCTGGCGGCGGTAATCGGCTTCGGCGCCGTGCCCCAGTCCTTCTTCCCCGACAGCGCCACGCCGCTCTTCTATGTCGACGTGTGGCACGAACAGGGCACCGACATCCGCGCCACCGCCGCCGACATGGCCGAACTCGGCAACGCGCTCGGCCAGCTCGACGGGGTCACGGACGTCACCAGCTTCAGCGGCTCGGGCGCCGACCGGCTGATGCTGGTCTATGCCCCGGAGCTGCCCAACAGCGCCTATGGCCAGTGCATCGTGCGCGTCACCGACGCCGCGCGCATCCCCGAGATCGCCGCGCGCGTGCGTCAGTGGATCAGCGAGCACCAGCCCCAGGTCAAGGGCTGGACCAGCCGCATCCGCCTCGGCCCCGGAGGCGGCGCCAAGATCGAGGCGCGCTTCTCCGGCCCCGACAACGCCACCCTGCGCGCGCTCGCCGCCGAGGCCGAGCACATCTTCCGCGACCACGGCCTGATCAACGTGCGCCACGACTGGCGCCAGTACCGCCCGCTGATCGTCCCCCGCCTGGCCGAGGAGCGCGCCACCGCCGCCGGAGTGAGCCGCGCCGATATCGCCGATGCCCTGGCGATGGTCACCGAGGGGCGCACCGTCGGGCTCTATCGCGAGGGCGATCGGCTGATCCCGATCGTGATGCGCGCCCCCGATGACGAGCGCAACGGCAACACCGACCTGCGCGACCGTCGCGTCTGGTCGGCCACCGCCGGCGCCTACATCCCCATGACCGAGGTCATCGACCGCTTCGAGACCGGCACCGAGGACGGGCTGATCCGCCGGCTCGACAAGGCGCGCACCATCACCGCCCAGGCCGACCCCGCCTACGGCGCCAACACCGACGCGGCGCTCGCGCAGGTGCGCGGCGCGGTCGAGGCGATCGCGCTGCCGCCGGGCTACCGGCTCGAATGGGGCGGCGAGTACGAGGACTCCAGCGACGCCCAGGCCGCGCTCGCGCGCAGCGTCCCGCTCGGCTTCCTGGCGATGGTGCTGATCACCGTGGCGCTGTTCGGCCGGGTGCGCCAACCGCTGATCATCTGGCTGTGCGTGCCGATGGCGATCACCGGCGTCACCGCCGCGCTGCTCGCCACCGGACAGTCGTTCGGCTTCATGGCGCTGCTCGGCTTCCTCAGCCTCTCGGGCATGCTGATCAAGAACGCCATCGTCCTGGTCGACGAGATCGACCTGCGCATCGCCGACGGCCACCACCGTCACGACGCCATCGTCGCCGCCAGCGTCAGCCGTTTCACCCCGGTGATGCTCGCCGCCGGCACCACCATCCTCGGCATGATCCCGCTGCTCTTCGACGTCTTCTTCGCCTCCATGGCCGTCACCATCATGGGCGGACTGGCCTTCGCCACCGCCCTCACCCTGATCGCGGTGCCGGTGTTCTATGCCGGGTTCTTCAAGGTGCGGGAAGATGAGGCGCGGGCGGGGTGAGCCGGGCGGGTGCAGTGGTTCGGGGTCGGCGGGGCGGGAGGTTTGTCGGGCAGACGCGCGGCCTGACCAGGCGGCATCGGTCAGTCAGACGCCCAGGCGACTCACGCCGCCCTGCCCGCCTGCCCAAACAGCGCCCTGGCGCGTCCGAGCCCGCGCAGATAGCGACACTCGCGGCGCGCGGCAAGCGCCGCCAACCGCTCAGGCACGCCGATCGCGACACCAAAGCCCTTGAGCAGGAAACCCGCGTGCTCGACGAAACGCTCCGGCGCGATGCCGAGCCGGGTGAGGACGTCCGGCAGATCCGCCGGGATCGAGCCGCGCTTGCGCGGATGCAGCGCGCGACCAAGCGAATCGACCAGGGTCAGATAATCGTCGAAGGTGAAAGGAATCGCCGCAGGGACCTCGGCGGGATTGCCGAAGGGCAACAGCGGCGCGGACGGCAGGCGATTCAGCGCGGTCTCCCAAAGATTATCGCTACGCGAGTCTGAAGGAGAGCCGGTGGCCTTGGTCTCGGACGATGCGGTCACACGGACCGACGGCGAAGCCTCGTCCATCTCGACAAGCGCTTCACCAGACGCACACGCATCGTCAGCCCGCAAGGCGGCGATCCGTGCCGCAATCCCGGTATGCGCACTCTCCTCCGGCGTCTCCGCGATCCCCGCCCGAATCGGGTTGAGATCGACATAGGCCATCACCGCCAGCAGCGCCGCCTCGTCGAGGATCGCCTGCGAACGGAACCGTCCCTCCCAGAACCGTCCCCGCACCCCATCCTCCCGATTCGCCGCCCGCGCGATCGACTCGTTCAGTATCCGCATGAACCAGGAGAGATCCGCCAGCCGCGCCCGGTAGATCGCGACCAACCCCGCGACCCCATCCAGCTCCGCCTCGGTCATCCCCGCCCGCGTTGCAGGTGACAAGAACCGCTCCACCACCACCGGCCCGCGAAACAGACACCGCCAGCGCCGCAACACCTCGGTATCCGACCACCCCGCCGCGCGATCCGCATCCACCCGCACCACCAGATGCACGTGATTGCTCATCACCGCATAGGCCGCGACATCGATCGCGAACACCCCGGCGAGCTGACGCAACCGCAACTCCACCCAGCCGCGCCGATGCTCGAAACTCCGCCCGG
>NZ_RHFJ01000080.1:0-12245 GCF_003718675.1 Marichromatium sp. AB32 | reverse complement strand
CTCCAGTCGCGACGGCGGCAAGACCACGAATCAAGCGGTCTCGGTCAACCAGTCGCGCGGCGCGAGGAAGCGCTCGTGGAGCTCGGCCTCGGGGCTGCCGGGCTCGGGGGTGAAGTCGTAGCGCCAGCTCACCGCCGGGGGGAGCGAGACCAGGATCGACTCGGTGCGTCCGCCCGACTGCAACCCGAACAGGGTGCCGCGGTCGCACACCAGGTTGAACTCGACGTAGCGCCCCCGTCGATAACACTGGAAATCGCGCTCGCGCTCGCCGTAGACATGCGCCCAGCGCCGCTCGACGATCGGCAGATAGCCGCTGAGATAGTGATCGCCGACGCTGCGCATGAAGGCGAAGCTGTTGTCGAAGCCGTCCTGGTCGAAGTCGTCGAAGAAGATCCCGCCGATACCGCGCGGCTCGTTGCGGTGCGGCAGGAAGAAATAGTCATCGCACCAGCGCTTGTAGCGCGGATAGAGCTCCTCGCCGAAGGGCGCGCAGGCGTCCCGGGCATTGCGGTGCCAGTGCACCGCGTCCTCCTCGAAGCCGTAATAGGGGGTGAGGTCGAAGCCGCCGCCGAACCACCACACCGGATCGTCCTCGGGATGCTCGGCGAGGAAGAAACGGACATTGAGGTGCGATGAGGGCACATAGGGGTTCTGCGGATGGACCACCAGCGAGACCCCCATCGCCTCGTAACTGCGTCCGGCCAGCTCCGGGCGCGAGGCGCTCGCCGCCGCCGGCAGGGCCTCGCCGCGCACGTGCGAGAAGTTGATCCCGCCCTGCTCGAACAGCATCCCGTCCTGCATCACCCGGGTACGGCCACCACCGCCGCCGGGTCGCTCCCACAGATCCTCACGGAAGTCGGCACCACCGTCGGTGTCGCGCAAGGCCTCGCAGATACGATCCTGCAGGGTCAGCAGATAGGACTTCACGGCCTGGGTATCGGGTCGGTCGGACATCGGTGCGCGCCTCGTGCTGGGTTCGATGATGAGCGGGGTTGCGCCACCCAGGAGCGCGGTGGCGCCCCGCCGGGGATCGATCATAGAACAGCCCGGCGCAACATCCACCCATGGCCGACGTCATTCAGGCCCTGCGATCACGCAACCGTTCGAGCAATTCGAGCAGCGGGGCGGCCTTGTCGAAGGTCTCGCGATACTCGGCCTCGGCCTCGGAATCGACGACGATGCCGCCACCGGCCCACAATCGCGTCTGGCCCGCGGCATGCACCAGCGTCCGGATGGCGATGTTGGTATCCATCGCGCCGTCATGGCCGAGATAGCCGATGGCACCGCAATAAGGGCCGCGCGGCGCCGGCTCGAGCTCGTCGATCACCGCCATCGCCCGGCGCTTGGGGGCGCCGGTGATCGAGCCACCGGGGAAGGCCGCGCGCAACAGCTCGACGGCGGAGCGTCCGGGCGCGAGCCGCCCGCTGACCGTGCTCACCAGATGATGCACCCGCGCATAGTGCTCGATCGCGAACAGCGCCGGCACACGCACGCTGCCGTAGTCGCACACCCGTCCCAGGTCGTTGCGCAGCAGGTCGACGATCATCAGGTTCTCGGCGCGGTCCTTGGGGCTGAGCCGCAGCGTCTCGGCCAGGGCACGGTCGCGCGCCGGATCGGGGTGGCGCGGCCGGGTCCCCTTGATCGGCTTGGTCTCGACCCGCCCGTCGCGCACCTCGAGGAAGCGCTCGGGCGAGGAGCTCAGCACCTGCCAGTCCGGTCCCTGCAGATAGGCCGAGAAGGGCGCGGCATTGAGTTCACGCAGCAATCGATAGGCGTGCCAGGGATGACCGCTGGCAGACACCGAGAAGCGTTGGGCGAGATTGACCTGATAACAGTCGCCGGCGTGCAGATAGGCGTGGATGCGCGCGATCGCCTCGACATAGGTGGCATGCGACCAGTCGGGGCGCACCGCTCCGTGGGTGCGATAGGGCGGCAACCGCGGCGCCGCCGCCTCGAGCAGGCGCGCGCGACGCTCGAGTTCATCCTCGGTCGGGGCGAACAGCCGGGCACGCCGCTCGTGATGATCGACCACCAGGCCCCAGTCATAGAGCCCGACGGAGAGGTCGGGCGGCGCACCCGGCTCGCGCACCCGCTCGGGCAGCCGGTGCAGACGGCGCCCGAGGTCGTAGCCGAACAAGCCGATGGCGCCACCGGCGAAGGGCAGCCCGTCGGGGCAGGGGCGTGACGGACCGAGGGCCTCGGCGAGCAGGCCGAAGGGATCGGCGCCGGAGCGACGCCGGGCACCGTCGGCCTCGATCAGCGTGGTCTCGCACCCGCGCGTCACCAGCACCAGGCGTGGATCGGCGCTGAGGATGTCGTAGCGTCCCTGGTCGGTGAAGGGTCGCCCGCTGTCGAGCCACACCGGCCAGCGGCGGCACAGCAGCGGCGCGAAACGCGCCGCGCAGTCCTCGACATAGGGGAGCTCGCGGGTCAGCGGACCCGCCGGGTGACGATCAGGCATCGGTGATCGGTTCTCGTGACAGACGACCGCCGGCAGACTTGGCGATACCGCGCCCCACCCTCACTGTCGAAGCGACGAGGCGGGACGCAGCCGCGCCCGCAGACCTGCGGAGGAACGACGACCATGGCGACCCCACGACCACTGTCATCACCCGATATCACCCGACGGCTGAACGAGGCGCTGCCACACTGGCGCCATCAGGACGGCGCACTGAGGCGCGACTATCGCACCGGCGGCTGGCGGGCGACGCTGCTCGCGGCCAACGCCATCGCCCATCTCGCCGAGCTCGCCTGGCATCATCCCGAGCTGGAACTCGGCTACGATCATGTCGGGATCCGGCTCAGCACTCATTCGGCCGGCGGGGTCACCGACCTGGACCTGGCGCTGGCCGAGGAGATCGAACGCTGGCTCGGATGGCGTCCGGGGCCGGACTCAGCGTTGAGCGGTACCCCGGCGGAACATGCCTATCTCATCGACGATCCAGGATGACCGAGAGACCGACACGAAAAAAGCCCGCGATATGCGGGCTTTCATCGATGCTCGGGCGCGTGGCACCGAGATCGCGACCTGCGCTCGGTCGACTGCAGGGGCAGATCATGCCGCATAGGCGGACTTACTTGATCTTGCCTTCCTTGTACATCACGTGCTGGCGAACGACGGGATCGAACTTCTTGATCTCCATCTTGCCGGGCTGATTGCGCTTGTTCTTGGTCGTGGTGTAGAAGTGACCGGTCCCTGCGCTCGAGTTGAGACGGATCTTTTCGCGTGCTGCCTTGGCCATGGTGGATTCTCCGGTTAGACGCGCTCGCCACGTGCGCGGATATCGCCGAGCACGGTGTCGATGCCCTTCTTGTCGATGATCCGCATGCCCTTGGCAGAGACCCGCAGACGCACCCAGCGGTTCTCGTTCTCCACCCAGAAGCGGTGAACGTGCAGATTCGGCAGGAAGCGACGCTTGGTCTTGTTGTGAGCGTGCGAGACATTGTTGCCGGTAATGGGACGCTTACCGGTTACCTGGCATACCTTGGACATGGCGAAGATCTCTACGAAGTCGTCGAGCGTTTGAGTACATAAAGAAGCGGGATCCTAGCACGAGAATTCAATTAGATGCAAGCACTTCACCCCCGCTCGTCACCTCCCCCGCCCCGCTCACCCTTGGGGCCGAACCACAGTACCCGCTGTCCCGGGGCCGCCCTGAAGGGGGCGTCGGCGGCAGCCAGACGCACCCCCTCGGCGGCATCGATCAACAACACCAGGCGTGCACCCTCGGGCAGGCTGCGGCGCAATGCATCGAGGTCGAACCCCTCGCCGAGACGGGTGACCTGGAAGGTCCAGCCGCGATACCACTCACGCTGCAGGTCCTCGAACTGCAGCCCTTCGGAGAGGAAGGGCCGACCGCGTGATCCGGCGCCGGGACGACGCTGCGCGTGCCCGGACTCGACCGGGAACTGATAGACCCGGCGCCGCTCGAAGGCCGGCGCATACTGGGCGCAGATCAGCGAGTCATAGGCGTCGTTGCCGCTGATCGCCAGCAAGCTGCCGAAGTCGGTCAGCTCCAGCTCGCCCTCGGCGTGCTCGGAGAGCAGCTCGCCGTAATAGACCGGCACCCCGGCCTGGCGCGCCGCGCGCAGCCGATGCCAGGAGCGATCGGCGAGTCGCACCGGCACCTGCTGGGCGTGCAGGGTCTCGGCGAGGGCGCAGCTCCAGGGACTGGCGCCGCAGATCAGCAGCCCCTCGCGGGCCGCTGCGCTCAGCCCCAGGCGCCGCGCCAGCCAGCCGAGCGAGAAGCCGTGCGCCACCACGGTGACCAGGATCAGCGTGAACACCAACGGCAGCAGCAAGGCGCCATCGGCAAAGCCGCGCGCCACCAGCCCCGGCCCCAGCACCCCGGCGACCGCCGCGGCGACGATCCCGCGCGGCGCGATCCAGCCGAGCAGCACCCGCTCGCGCCACTCCAGCCCGGAGCCGAGGGTAGCGAGCAGCACCGCCAACGGCCTGACCACCAGCACCATGGCCACGATCAGCAGGGCGCTGCGCCAGTCGAGCGCGAGCAGGATCTCGGGGTCGAGATCGGCCGAGAGCAGCAGAAAGATGCCCGAGACCAGCAGCACCGCCACCGATTCCTTGAAGCGGCGCACCTCCTCGATGCTCGGCAGCCCCATGTTGCCGAGCACCACGCCCATCACCGTCGCCGCCACCAGCCCGGACTCGACGAAGACCAGGTTGGCCAGCGCGAACACCCCGAGCGCGACCCCGAGCGCCAGCGCGCCCTTGAGATACTCCGGCACCTGACCGGCGAGATAGAGCCGACCCAGCGACCAGCCCGCCGCGGCACCGAAGGCCGCCGCACCGATCAGCCCCAGCAGCAGCTCGGCAAGGGTATGACCGAGTTCCGGCGACCCGGGCGAGACCATCGCCTCGAACAGCACCACCGCGAGCAGCGCACCGATCGGGTCGTTGACGATGCCCTCCCACTTCAGCAGCGAGGCCGGGCGCCGCCGCAGCCGCGCCTGACGCAACAGCGGCAGGATCACCGTCGGCCCGGTGACCACGGCGATGGCGGCGAACACCAGCGCCACCGACCACGACAACCCGCCGAGCAGATGCGCGGCCAGGGTCCCCAAGCCGAGACTGAGCGCCACCCCGACGGTGGCCAGACGCCACACCCCGGCGGCGGTCTGGCGCAGCTCGTGCCAGCGCAGGCTGAGCCCGCCCTCGAACAGGATCGCCGCCACCCCGAGCTCGATCAGTGCCGGATAGGCCGGTCCCAGCGACTCGCTCGGTCGGATCACCCCCAGCACCGGCCCGGCCAGCAGGCCGCAACCGAGCAGCAACACGATGGTCGGTACCCGCGCGCGCCAGCCGACCCACTGCACGGCGATACCGAGCGCGGCGATCAGTGCGAGGGTTTCGGTCAGGTTGGACATGATTGGAGCCCTGGGGGCGACGCTGCGGATCCCAAGCCCGCAAGCACCCCGCAGGGGCGTCCGCGATCACGGCCCGGCGCGCAACCAGCGACGGATCTGGGCGAGATGGCGACGGCTCACCGTCAACCGCTCGGGACGCCCCTGCAGCCGCGCCACGGTCGAGCCGTCGGGACGCTTCTCCAGCCCCTCCAGCCGACTGCGCGCGACCAGCGCATTGCGATGGATACGCAGAAACAGCTCGGGGAACTCGCGCTCGAAGGAGCGCAATGATTCGTCGACCAGCAACTGGCCCTCGGGATGGTAGACGGTGACGTACTTGTGCTCGGCCTGCAGATAGACGACATCACGCACCGCCACCCGCACCACACTGCCGCGATAGGGCGCGCTGATCTCGCTGCGCCGCTCCTCGCCCCGGCCCGGCCAGGAGGGGCGGTTGGCCGCCTGACGCCCCCAGGCCAGCCCCTGACTGCGCCGCAGCACCGCCTCCAGCCGCTCGCCCTCGACCGGCTTGTCGAGCCGTTCGAGCACCGCCGGCGGAGCCAGCAACTCGCCACCACGGGCGCGCTCGCCGGGGGTCATCAGCACCACCCGTGGCGGACGCTCCAGGGTGGCCAGCCGTGCCGCCGTCTGCAGGCCGTCAAGCCCGGGGATCTGCAGATCGAGCAGGACCAGATCGATGGGTTGGCGACGACAGCGCTCGATCGCCTCGAGCCCGTTACAGGCCTCTCCGGCCACTTCGTGGTCTCCCTCGGTCTCGGCGAGCAGCTGACGCAGCCGCTCGCGTGCCGAGGTTTCATGATCGACGACCAGGATCTTCATGCTGACTCACCCCTATCCATGGATGGATTACAGCGTTCACGGGAGAGGAACAGTGCCCCCCGCGACGCAGGGTGGCTCACACCCTGCGCATTCGCATTCCAATGGGTCTTCAGAGCGAGGCTCTCAACCCCACTCCTCGCCCCTTCCCTGTGCACGAGGCCCCGGCGGGACCGCCGTCACGCCCCTCAAGGATGGGCCGTTGCCGGGCCCGGCTCAAGTCGATCGTGTGTACCACACCGCCCCATCCCGCACCAGCGCCGGGGGGCACCTGCCAGCAGGCGCCGGACAACGTGTAGAATCAATGGATTCTCAACCCCCCGGATCACTTGAGCATGCACGACACCAACCAATCCGCCAAACCCTGGGCCGGGCGCTTCAACGCCCCCACCGATGCCTTCGTCGAGGCCTTCACCGCCTCGGTCGACTTCGACCGCCGACTCTATCGCTACGACATCCAGGGCTCGATCGCCCACGCCACCATGCTCGCCCGCCAGGGCATCCTCACCGAGGCCGAGCGCGACGCCATCGTCGACGGGCTCGAGCAGGTGCGCGCGCGCATCGAGGCCGGCGAGTTCGAGTGGTCGATCCCGCTCGAGGACGTCCACATGAACATCGAGTCGGCGCTCACCCAGGCGATCGGCGACGCCGGCAAGAAGCTCCACACCGGGCGCTCGCGCAACGATCAGGTGGCCACCGACGTGCGCCTGTGGCTGCGCGAGGAGATCGACACCATCGCCGGCGAGATCCGTCGCCTGCAGCACGCGCTGCTCGATCTCGCCGAGCGCGAGGCCGACACCGTGCTGCCCGGCTTCACCCACCTCCAGGTCGCCCAGCCGATCACCTTCGGTCATCACATGATGGCCTGGTTCGAGATGCTCGAGCGCGATCGCGACCGCCTCCTCGACTGCCGCCGTCGGCTCAACGTGATGCCGCTCGGCGCCGCCGCGCTCGCCGGCACCACCTACCCCATCGATCGCGCCCACACCGCCGCGCTGCTCGGCTTCGATCGCCCCGCCGAGAACTCGCTCGACGCCGTCTCCGATCGCGACTTCGCCATCGAATTCAGCGCCGACGCGGCGATCCTGATGATGCACCTGTCGCGCTTCTCCGAGGAGCTGATCCTGTGGTCCTCGGCACAGTTCGGCTTCGTCGAGCTCTCCGACAGCTTCTGCACCGGCTCCTCGATCATGCCGCAGAAGAAGAACCCCGACGTGCCCGAGCTGGTGCGCGGCAAGAGCGGTCGCATCTTCGGCCACCTGATCGGCCTGCTGACCCTGATGAAGGCCCAACCCCTGGCCTACAACAAGGACAACCAGGAGGACAAGGAGCCGCTGTTCGACACCGTCGACAACCTCAAGGGCTCGCTCAAGGTGTACGCCGACATGATGGCCCATGTCAGCTGCAACCACGAGCGCATGCGCGAGGCCGCGCGCCAGGGCTTCAGCACCGCCACCGACCTCGCCGACTATCTGGTGCGCAAGGGCATCCCCTTCCGCGACGCCCACGAGATCGTCGGCAAGGCCGTCGCCCTCGGCGTGCGCGAGGGTCGCGACCTCGCCGAGCTGCCGCTGGAGTCGCTGCAGCAGTTCTCCGAGGCGATCACCGACGACGTCTACGCGGTGCTCACCCTCGACGGCTCGGTCGCCGCACGCGACCACCTCGGCGGCACCGCGCCGAACCAGGTACGCGCGGCCATCGCCCGCGCCCGCCAGCGCCTCGCCGACTGAGCGCACCCACCCCGCGCCGTCGGCGCGGGGTGACGCGGCGCACGCCGCGGACTCAGTTCAGACAGAACTCGCGGATCAACCCGCGCAGCAGCGTCAGGGTCGGCGGGATGCGCTCGAGCGCGAGGAACTCGTCGGGCTGATGGGCCTGGGCGATGTCGCCCGGACCCAGCACCACGGTGTCCATCCCCAGCTGATTGAGGAAGGGCGCCTCGGTGCCGAAGTTGACCGCCTCGGCCGGGTGCCCGGTGAGCCGCTCGCAGGCCCGCACGATAGCCGCCTCGGCGGCGGTCTCGGCCGGCGGGATGGCCTCGAACAGGGGCGCGACCGTCCACTCCAACCCGCGGCGCCGACCGACCCCGGCGACCCGCTCGGCGAGCGCGGCGCGCACCGTCTCGGCCGACATCCCCGGCAACAGCCGCAGATCGATCAGCAGCTCGCACTCGCCACAGATCCGGTTGGGGTTGTCGCCGCCGTGGATATGGCCGAGGTTCAGCGTCGGCGTGGGGATCGCGAAGGCCGGGTGATGATGCCCCTGACGCAGCTCCTCGCGCCAGGCCAGCAGCGCCCCGATCACCTCGTGCATGCCTTCCAGCGCACTGTTGCCGAGCGCCGGATCACTGGCGTGACCACTGCGCCCGATCAACCGCAGCGACTCGTTCATCACCCCCTTGTGCAACCGCACCGGACGCAGCCCGGTGGGCTCGCCGATCAGCGCGTGACGACCGAGCCTGCGCCCGGCGGCGACCAGCGCCCGCGCCCCGTTCATCGCCGACTCCTCGTCGGCGGTAGCGAGCAGCGTCAGCGGCGCGCGCAGATCGGCGCCGTCCAGCCCGCGTGCGGCCTCCAGGACGAGCGCGAAGAAGGCCTTCATGTCAGCGATGCCGAGCCCGTAGTAACGCCCGTCGACCTCAGTCAGGCGCAGCGGATCGTGGCTCCAGCGCGACGCGTCGAAGGGGACGGTATCGGTATGTCCGGCGAGCACCAGCCCGTCCGTCCCCGCGCCCAGGGTCGCCACCAGATTGACCTTGCCGGGATGCCCCGGCACATCGAGCACCTCGACGCGGAAACCGGCCCGCTCCGTCCACTCGGCGAGCAGTGCCACCAGCGGGCGATTGCTCTGATCGAGGGCGGGGTCGACACAGCTCACCGACGCGGTCGAGACGAGTGCCCCGAGCATCTGCTCGAGCCGGGGTGGATCGACGGACATATGACGAACTCCTGAGGGTCGAGGATGGGCATGTCGAGTGACGGCGACAGCGGACCGGGAGACACGGTTTAAGTGCCGCTCGCGCCGCCGGGACGAGTCAGTCCGACGCCTGGGCGGCGAGCAGGGCGCGCTCGAGCGCGGCGAAATCGGGCAGCCAGGCGTGACGCTCGCCGAGCGCGAGCGCCGACAGGGCGAAGGGGTGCGGGTCCTGCTCCGTGATCAGGTTGTCCGGCGCCGCCCGCTCGAGCCGCGGCATGCCGCGACTGTAGAGCGCGACGAAGGGCAGCGCCGGGTTCCCCGCGGGCATGAAGCAGACCACCACCCGCGCATGCGCCCGCCCTCGCCCCTGCCCCTCGGGCGGTGGCGCAAAGGCCACCGCCGGCACCCGCCGACCACGCCACTGCAGCTCACCGAGCAGCCACTCGGGCGTATCGGGGAGCGGCTGCACCGCGTCTGCCGAGACGATCTCGGCCACCGCGCTCGCCGGCACCAGCAGATCGCGCCCCTGGGTGGGCAGCAACATCACCCGCACCTCGCCGTGATCGGCGCCTTCCTGTCGCGGGATCATGACGCAGCCCCCGTGAGCACCGAGGCGATCTCGCCGAGCAGCTGCGACTCCTGATAGGGCTTGCCGAGATAGCGGTCGACACCGAGATCGAGGGCGTGCTTGCGGTGCTTCTCGCCGGTGCGCGAGGTGATCATGATGATCGGCAGCGCGCGCAGTCGCTCGGAGCGACGGATGTGGCGGGTCAGCTCGAAGCCGTCCATCCGCGGCATCTCGATATCGAGCAGCAGCAGGTCGGGCATCCGCGCATCGAGCAGGGTCAGCGCCTCGACCCCGTCCTTGGCGGTGATCACCTCCATGCCCTCACGTCGCAGCAGGCGGCTGGTGACGCGGCGCACCGTCAGCGAGTCGTCGACCACCATCACGCACACCGGACTCTCGCCGCGGGTGTCGGCGCCGCGGGCCGGGCGGTACTCCTGCAGCGCCTTGGAGCGCAGCAGCGCCAGGGCATCGAGGATCAGCGCCACCCGACCGTCGGGCAGCACGGTGCCGCCGCTCAGCCAGCGCACATCGGCCAGCTGCGGACCGAGCGGCTTGACCAGGATGCGCTGGCTCTCGATCAGGCTGTCGACCTGCAGCGCCACGCGCTGCTCGCCGACCCGTGCCAGCAGCAGCGGCAAGCGGCGCTGCTCGCCGAGCTCGGGCTCCTGGTGCGGATCGAGCACGCCGCCGAGATAGACCACCTGATAGTCCTGGCCGAGATGACTGAAGCGACGTTGGGCGCCGGCGTGGATCGCGACGAGCTGCTCGCGATCGATGCGCGCCACCGCCTCGACGCTGCTGTGCGGCACCGCGTAGACGTTCTCGCCGACCTTGACCAGGAAGGCCTCGATCATCGCCAGGGTCAACGGCAGACGGATGGTGAAGGTCGCCCCCTGACCGCGGCGCGAGGTGAGATCGATGCCGCCGTTGGCGGCCTTGATCTCGGAGGCGACGACATCGAGCCCGACCCCGCGCCCGGAGATCTGGGTGACCTCGCTGCGGGTGGTGAAGCCGGGTTCGAGGACGAACTGCAGCAGCGCCTCGTCGGGGATCTCGGCCTCGGGCGAGAGCATCTCGCGGGCGATCGCCTTGGCGCGGATCGCATCCAGATCCATCCCCTTGCCGTCGTCGCTCAGGCTGATCAGCGCATCGTTGCCCTCGCGACGCAGCGCCAGCACCAGCGCGCCGGTCTCCGGCTTGCCCGCCGCGAGGCGCGCCTCGGGGGTCTCCAGACCGTGATCGACGGCGTTGCGCAGCAGGTGCTCGAGCGGCGCCACCAGCCGGTCGAGCACCGCGCGATCGAGCGCCACCTCGGGACCGATCACCTCCAGTCGCGCCGACTTGCCCAGGCTCTCGGCGGTCTGGCGCACCAGTCGGTGCAGCCGCGGCACCACTTGCACGAAGGGCACCAGCCGGGTGCGCAACAGGCCGTGCTGGAGGTCGTCGGCGAGCCGCGCCTGCTGGGTCAGCAGATCGGCGACCTCGCGCTGATAGCCGCCGAGCAACTCCTTGACGCTGCCCAGATCGTCGAGGGTCTCGGCGAGGCTCCCGGAGAGCTGGTGCAGGTTCGAGAAACGATCGAACTCGAGCCGGTCGAAGCCCTGCTCGCCACCCTCATCGGTCTCCGTCTCCTCGCCGCGGCCGCGCAGCTGACGCTGGGTCTCCAGTTCGAGGGCGCGCAGCTGGCCGCGCAGCCGGCTCAACGTCTGCTCCAGCTCGCCGAGGCTGAAGCCGAACTGGGCGTTGCGCTGACTGAGACGGGCGCGATAGATGCTGATCTCGCTGGCGTCGTCGACGAGCTGGTTGAGCAGGTCGGCGCGCACCCGGATCTGCGCCGCGGCGGTCTCCGGCACGCTCGGCGCCGGCGTCGCCGGTGTCGGCTGAGCCGGGACCTCGGAGGTGAGCGGGTGCAGCTCGGCGACCGGCGTCGGGGTCCCGCCGGCGCCACTCGGTTGCTCCTCGACCCCGTCGAGCGCCGCCACCAGCGCCGAGAGGCGCGGCACCGGGGCGCCGCGCTCGAGCGCCTCGACCTGATTGGCGAGGGCGTCGACGGCGCGCTGCGCCAGCTCCAGGGTGGTGTCGGTGATCGCGCGCTGATCGTCGTGGATCGCCTTGAGCCGGGTCTCGAGGGCGTGACTGAGGTCACCGATCACCGTCAGCCCGGTGAGCCGGGCGCTGCCCTTGAGGGTATGGAGGATGCGGTTGATGCCGTCGAGCGGCTCGAGCTGCTGGGGCGCGAGCTGCCAGGCCTGGAACTCGGCGTCGAGCTTGTCGAGCAGCTCGCGCGCGTCCTCCAGGAACAGGGTCGCGAGCTCGGGGTCGGGCGCGGCGACGCTGTCCTCTTCGACGTCGACCGAGGCGGCGACGGCGGGGCGCTCTGGCTCTGGCTCTGGCTCTGGCGCTGGCGCTGGCGCTGGCGCTGGCGCTGGCGCTGGCGCTGGCGCTGGCGCTGGCTCTGGCTCTGGCTCTGGCTCTGGCTCTGGCTCTGGCTCTGGCTCTGGCTCTGGCTCTGGCTCTGGCTCTGGCTCTGGCTCTGGCTCTGGCTCTGGCTCTAGAT
>NZ_RHFJ01000007.1:0-93844 GCF_003718675.1 Marichromatium sp. AB32 | reverse complement strand
ACGGGCCGGGCGTGCGCCCGGCCCGTGGTCCGGTGCATGGTCCGGGAGGACCCTCACCGGTATCAGGCGGCCTCGACCTTGCCGCTCCCCTGGTCGGCGAGATAGTGCTCGCCGTCGGCGCCACGGATGGCGATCCTGCGCGGCTTCATCGCCTCGGGGATCTCACGGCGCAGCTCGATGTGCAGCAGACCGTTCTCCAGTCGCGCATCCAGCACCCGCACGTACTCGGCGAGCTGGAACTTGCGCTCGAAGCTGCGGTTGGCGATCCCGCGATAGAGATACTCGCCGGGCTCCTCGGCCTGCTCCGGTCGCGATCCCGAGACGGTGAGGATGTTCTCCTTGACCTCGAGCCCGAGGTCCTGCTCGGAGAAGCCGGCCACCGCCATGGTGATGCGATAGTCGTTCTCGCCGCGCCGCTCGATGTTGTAGGGGGGATAGCCGCCGGGCTCCGAGTGATAGGCGTTCTCGAGCGCGGAGGTCATGCGATCGAAGCCGATCATGGAACGCAGCAGCGGGGAGAAGTCGATGGTCGTCATGTGCATATCCTCTTCATTGAGCAATATGGGATCGAGCGTTCCGTGGAACCGCCCGGTTTCAGTCAGCAGGCCTCGATGAGCGCCTGCGTTATGTAAAGTAGAATCGACCGAAAACGATGTCAAGGGGTGTCGGCAAATTTTTTATGTCAATTCGATCGACAGCCCTCGGCACCGTGATCTGGGGGCTGAGGCGCGGGTTGCAAGACGACTGTGAGATGAGGACGAGGGGAGACGAGGCGGACCGTTTGCGGGGATGTGCGCGATGGGGCCGCCCTGGACGGGCGGCCTGAAGTGAAGGGCTCAGGTGCGGCGGTTGCGGCGCTTGCTGCTTGCAACCAGACCGAGTGCGCCCACCGCCGAGAGCAGCAGGGTTCCCGGCAGGGGCACGGTCCCTGGGTTGGAGACCTGCTGTTGGATCTCGGTGGCCTTGATGTTGACGAAGGCGGTGCTGAAGGAGTCGGCCATCAGGCCACCGGCGCGCAGTTGGTTGAGGTCCCAGGCCGCGCCCTTGGTGGCGAGCGCGAGGTCGACATAGTCGGGGATGGTGGAGCCATAGCCGTTCAGTGCCGAGGCGCCGCTGAGCATGGTGAAGCCGCCGTTGCCGTCGGCCTGGTAGCCGGTGCCCTGACTGTCGAACCCGAGCAGGTTGCCGACGGTCTGGGTGCCGAAATCGGCCTCGACGACGACGTTGAGCATGGCATTGATGCTGTTGAGGTCGCCGAGGATGCTGTTGTAGTCGAGCGCGCTGTTGGTGTTGTCGCGATCCTCGTCGGTGATCAGGATGACGTTGAGCGCGGCGTCCGCGCGGGGTGTGTAGTTGTCGAGGAAGTAGTCGATGGCCGAGTAGCCGTCCTCGGTGCCGCCGGAGGTGACCAGGTTGCCGGTGGCCGAGCCGAAGGTGCCGGCGGACATCCAGGTGTCGTTCTCGCGCGCCTGATCATCGATGCCCACCCCGCCGGTCTGCCCCGAGGAGCTGGCGCCGAATCCGATCAGCGCATAGCGGTTCTCGCCGTCGGTGCCGTCACCGATGCCTTGTGAGATGAGCTGGCTTTCGAGCGAGCTGATCGCGCCCGACAGCCAGGCCTGTTCCCCGCCCATTGAGCCTGACTCGTCGATCAGGATGGCGATGTCGGCGATCTTGCCGGCCTGCGCTGCGCCACTCATGCAGAGTCCGGCGAGCAAGGCGACGCTCAACAGTTTGGGTGTGTGTTGCATCATGCGTGACTCCATGTTCCGTTTCTTTTGCTTATCGATTCCGCGACCCCTGAGACCTGCTGGATAGCCGCCCGCGTTGCAACCCAAGCCTTTCAACATGCGTTTTTGCCGGCGATCCGTCAGCGGCTCATAACTCAATCAAGCATGAATTGTGCCTTTGATGGCATTCGGTTTATATTTTTTTAATCAATTACTTATGATCCAACGCGCTGCGATCTGCGCAACGGTGTCAAATAATTCGACAGGTTCGGTGTTGTGTCGGGCGGGATTGATCAGCCAAGTTCAAGCTGAATCAATCAGATAGATAGAGGAGGGTGGTGTCGGGCGCTGTTACAGGGTGCGCGATGCCCCGTCGGCGTCTTTGCTGGCCAGGAGTCTGGCCTCGGCGTGGTGTCGCTGCTCGGGGGTGTTGAGGTTGAGATCGGGCCAGGTGGAGGCATTGTAGTGGGCGTGTGCAAGGCGATGGCGCGTCAGCCATGACCACAAGCGGCGCTCCCCGTCGGCGAGATAGCCCGCCAGATCGGGGGCCAGTGCGGTTGGCAGCAACGCATGCAGGGGTTGAGGCCGCACGCCATCATGTGCGCAGGCGACGACGGCTCCCTGTTCGGTCAGTGCGGTGCGTAGTCGTGCGAGCAGGTCACGAGGCGGGAGGGGGGCGTCACAGGGCAGGGTGAGGATCCAATCGGTCGATGCGGTGCGCATTGCGCCGAGGATGCCGGCGAGCGGTCCCGGGTAGTCGGGCAGTGGGTCGCGGATCACCGGGTGGCCGTAGGCTGAGTAGCGTTCGAGGTTGCGATTGGCGCTGATCAATATGCTGTCGACCTGGGGGTGCAAGGCCGTCAGTGTCCACTCGATCAGCGGTCGTCCGGCGACTGCAACCAACCCTTTGTCCATTCCGCCCATGCGCCTTGCACGCCCACCGGCGAGGATGACACCGGTGATTGCGTCATGAGCACTGGGTGGATGCATCCTGTCTACCCTCGGTGGTCTGGTGCGTGGTCCCGCAGCCGTTGCTTCGGGCGACAACAGTGAGGTGATCATGACCAGCAGTCGATCAGCCGCAGCTCGCCCCCGAAGTCGCGGATTGCCGATCGTGGGGTTGATGTTGGCATCCCTGCTGGGCGCCCCGGCACAGGCGCACGAATCACCGGTGACGCTGCAGCTGAAGTGGCGCCACCAGTTCCAGTTCGCCGGCTACTACATGGCCGAGCACCTCGGATTCTATCGCGAGCGCGGCATCGAGGTGCGCTTTCGCGAGGCTGGCCCGGAGACCGACGTGGTTGCTGCAGTGGTCTCCGGCGAGGCCGAGTTCGGGGTTGCCGCAAGCGAGCTGCTGCTCGCCGCTCAGTATGCGCCGGTCGTCGCCCTGGCGCCGATCTTCCAGCACTCGCCCTATGTGCTCTTGACCCTCGACGGCACAGCCGATCTGGCGACGCTTGCTGGCGAGCCGGTGATGCTCGATCGTGGTGCCGCCGAGATTCGTGCGCTCCTGCTGAAGATCGGGGTCCCCGCCGAGGCGCTCAGCATCCGCGGCTATCAGGACGGTGTGGCGGCGTTGCTCGCCGGCGAGGTCGCGGCGATCGCGGCCTATTCCACCACCGAGCCCTACTGGCTGCGCCGGGCCGGGGCCGCTCCGCGGATGTTCTCGGCGCGTGATCACGGTATCGATCTCTACGGTGACATGCTGTTCACCCGCAAGGCATTGCTGCGCGATCATCCTGATCTGGTGCGCGACTTCGTCGCCGCCAGTCTCGCCGGCTGGAAGGCGGCGCTGCGCGACCCCGAGCAGGCGATCGCGCTGATCCTCGCCGACTACAACACTCAAGGTCTCGATGCCGCGTTCTACCGTTTCGAGGCCGCCGAGACCCGGCGGCTGATCCAGCCCGAGGTGATCGAGGTCGGGCACGTCAACCCCGGTCGCTGGCGCCATATCGCCGAGGTCTATGCCGGGCTCGGCATGTTGCCCGAGACGGTCTCGCTCGATGGCTTCGTCTATGACCCCGGACCGATCGATATCGCCCCGCGGGTGGTGCTGGCGCTGATCGCCGCGCTGCTGATCGCCGCGTTGCTGGGTCTGCTGAGCTGGCGGGTGCACAGCCTCAACCAGCGGCTGCGCCGCGAGATCGTGCAGCGTGAGAGCGATCATCGTCGACTCGCCGAGAGCGAGGCGCTGCATCGCCTGCTCACCGAGAACAGCGGGGATGTGATCTGGATGCTCGATATCGATCGCTGGCGCTTCGACTATGTCAGCCCCTCGGTGCAGCGACTGCGTGGCTTCAGCCCGGAGGAGGTGATGTCCGTGCCGATCGACGCATCGCTCACCACCGAGTCTGCGGCGCGTCTGCGCCAGCAGTTGTTGGAGGGGGCGATGCGGGTCGCCGCCGGGGACCACGAGGGGCTGTTCGCTCTCACCGAGATCGAGCAGCCGTGCAAGGGGGGCGGATCGGTACAGACGGAGGTGGTGACCTCGCTGTTGATCGATGGCTCCGGGCGGCCCTCCAAGGTGCTCGGGATCACGCGTGACATCACCGTGCGCAAGGCGCTGGAGGCCAAGCTGCGGATCCGCGCCGCTGCGATCGAGGCCGCCGCCGATGCCATCATCATCACCGATGTCGAGGGCTACCTGCTCTATGCCAACCCGGCCTTCACCCGTCAGACCGGCTATCGGTTGGAACCGGGGCGACGGTTGCACTCGCGGGTGCTCAAGAGCGGTCGCCACGACAGCCATTTCTATGCCGAGATGTGGCAGACCATCCTCGCCGGTCGGGTGTGGCGCGGCGAGCTGGTCAACCGTCGTCGCGACGGCGAGTTCTACGAAGAGGAGATGACCATCTCGCCGGTGGCCAACGAGCGCGGCGAGATCGAGCGTTTCATCGCCATCAAGCGCGACATCAGCGTGCAGCGGGCGATGGAGCGGGCGTTGCGCACGGCCAACCAGCGTCTGCGCGAGAATCTCGACGAGATCAGCGAGCTGCAACAGGAGCTGGCCGAGCAGGCGGTGCGCGACCCGCTCACCGGACTCTACAACAGACGTCATCTCGACGATGCGCTGGCCCGCGAGCTGGCGCGGATGCGGCGCGAGGCATCCACGCTGGTGGTGCTGATGGCCGATATCGACCACTTCAAGCGCATCAACGATGGCTGGGGCCATCCGGTCGGCGACGGAGTGCTGCGCTCGCTCGCCGCCACGCTGCGCGATCACTTCCGCGAGTTCGATCTGATCTGTCGCTATGGTGGGGAGGAGTTCCTGGTGGTGCTGCCGGGGACCGATCTCGAGCAGGGCATGGCCCGGGCCGAGTCGGTGCGCCGCTATTTTGCCGCGCAGCGCATCGCTCTGGGCGAGCAGCGCGAGCAGATCACCATCTCGATCGGTCTCGCCGTCTTCCCGCTCCATGCCACCGATCAGATGGCGCTGATCGCTCAGGCCGACGCCGCCCTCTATCGGGCCAAGCACGCCGGCCGCGACCGGGTGATGGTCGCCGACCCCGAGGTCGAGCCCGAGGGGCTGGTCGGCTGAGTCCCGACCACGACTCAGCCCCCGGTGTGGTTCATATGACGCCGGATGCGTGGTGGCGCGACCAGCGAGAAGTCGTGGCCGCGCGGTTTGAGCGCCATCGCCGCGACGATCGCGCGCCTGACCGGCTGGTCGTCGTCGGGGTGGGCACGCAGTACCCGGCGCAGGTCGACCGAGTGCTCCTGGCCGAGACAGAGCAGCAGCCGGCCCTCGGTCGTGACGCGTACGCGGTTGCAGTCGGCGCAGAAGTTGTGGCTGTGCGGCGAGATGAAGCCGACCCGGGTGGCGGTGCCGGGAATGATGAAATAGCGCGCCGGACCGCCTTCGTGGGCGGTGCTGGGGATCAACTCGTGGTGTCGCGCCAGGTCGGCGCGGATCGCCTCGCTCGGATAATGGAGCGCGGCGCGATCGTGCTCGGTGATCGCGCCGAGCGGCATCTCCTCGATGAAGCGGATATCGAGGCCTCGTTCGATGGCGAAGGCGACCAGGTCGCAGACCTCGTCGTCGTTACGCCCCTTGAGGATCACGCTGTTGAGGCTCACCCGGCGAAAGCCGGCGGCAAGTGCGGCCTCGATCCCGGCCAGCGTGGGGGCGAGTTCGCCGCGCCGGGTGAGTGCGCGGAAGCGCGCCGGGCGCAGGGTGTCGAGGCTGATGTTGACCCGGTGCACCCCGGCGCGCACCAGCGCCGGGGCGAGGCGTGCGAGCTGGCTGGCGTTGGTGGTTAAGGTGAGATCGTTGAGGCCGGGCAGGGTGCCGAGACGCTCGAACAGCCACAGCGCGTTGCGTCGCATCAGCGGCTCGCCGCCGGTGATGCGCAGCCGGCTCACCCCCAGCGCGCTGAAGCAGCGTCCGAGCCGGGCGATCTCCTCGAGGGTGAGCAGCTGCGCGCGCGGCAGGAACTGCTGACGCTCGGGCATGCAGTAGACACAGCGCAGGTCGCAGCGGTCGGTGATCGAGATCCGCACATAATCGATACGTCGACCGAAGGGATCGACGAGTATGGCGCGGTCGGCAGCCTGGGGCGAGTGCGATCGGGTCATGCAGGCCCTCCTCGTGGATGCGGTCGCCCGGGTTGGGGCAGTCAACACTGTCTCAGCCCGTGGCGTGTACGGCAACCCGGCCCTTTGGGGTATTGAAAACCGGCGTGGTCTCTCGCCGGTTCTGTCGGTCGTCCCGCTGCCGTGCCCTGGCTGGGCCGGACCGCGTTGACGGCCACGCCGGCCTTACTCTAGCCTCGATCCTTTGGTGCGCCCCGGACAGGGGCCGTATCCGTCCACGATAAAGGCGCATCGATCGCGGTAGACAGGGGACCTTATGGCAGATTTCTTCAAGTCGGCGATGCAAGAGGTCGCGCGGCTCACCCAGGCCGGGCGCGTGGCCGAGGCAACCGCGCTGGTGCAGCGCGCCATGGGGTTGAGCGGGGCTGCCGACGGCGATGCCGCGGTGATCGAGGGTGAGTGCCGGCGGGTCGACCCCGCCGCCGCCTCTGGTGGCGAGATCGCGCACGGGCGCTGGATCGAGGACAGCTTTGCCAATACCGCCGGCGTGCGCCGCTATCGGCTCTATCTGCCCGAGCGTGCCGATGGGCTGGTGGTGATGCTGCACGGCTGCGGCCAGGGGCCGGAGGACTTCGCCACCGCGACGCGGATGCACCTGTGCGCCGCCGCCCAGGGACTGGCTACGCTCTATCCGGCACAGTCATCCGAGGCCAATGGCGCCAGCTGCTGGAACTGGTACGAGCCGGCCGACCAGGGACGCGATCGCGGCGAGTGCGCCATCCTCGCCGGCATGACCGAGGCGGTGATGATGGCCCATGGACTGGACGATCGGCGCATCTACATCGCCGGGCTCTCGGCCGGTGGGGCGATGGCCGCGACCCTGGCGGCGGCCTATCCCGAGCGCTATGTCGCGCTCGGGGTGCACTCGGGGCTGCCCGCCGGCTGCGCCCACGACCTGATCTCGGCGATGACGGTGATGCGCCAGGGCGCCTCGCCGCCAGCGCATGGACCGCTGCCGGCCTGTCCGACCATCGTCTTCCACGGGGATCGCGACACCCGGGTCAATCCGAGCAATGCGCTGGCGCTGATCGCCCAGGCGCGTGCCGGGGCGATACAGGGCGCCGTCGAGATCGAACGCGGGTGCGCGCCGGCCGGACTGGCCTTCAGCCGTACCTGTTATCCCCAGGTCGCCGGGCGTGCCGAGGCCGAGCTGTGGCTGGTGCATGGTGCCGGGCACGGCTGGTCGGGTGGTGCCGCCGAGGCGAGCTATACCGAGCCGCGCGGTCCGGACGCATCCAGTGAGATGCTGCGCTTCTTTCTCCGACACGCGCGCTGAACCGTGCTCTGGCGTGATTCCATTGTGTTTGCATGGTCTCATGCCGCCGGGCGTGCCAGAATTCCTCGCGCCGGTCCCCGCCCGCGGCGGTACGCCGGTCACAGCCAGGTCGGCGCCGGCTCATCCCGGTGCCACCCCCGCAACCCCGCAAGAGGATCTCGACCTTGACCCAATCATCCGATTTCAAGCGCTATGGCCTGATTGCCCAGGCCTTCCACTGGACCATCGCCATCCTGCTGCTCGGTCTCTTTCTCAGCAATGCCATGCGCGAGATCACCCCGCGCGAGTCCGAGCTGCGGATGATGTGGCTGAACCTGCACATGTCGCTCGGCTTCCTGGTCTTCGGCCTGACCCTGGCGCGCATCGCCTGGCGTCGACTGGTGCCGCCGCCCGCGCTGCTCGATGCCCCGGCCTGGAGCCGCTTCGCCGCCAATCTCGGTCACGTGCTGCTCAACCTCGCCACCCTGCTGGTGCCGATCTCGGGCTATCTGCGCATCGCCTCCAAGGACATCCCCGCCGATTTCTTCGGCACCCAGGTGCCCTCGATCATCGGTGAGATGCCGGCGCTGCACGCGTTCGTCAAGGCGTGGCCGCACGGCGAGCCGATGGAGCTGTTCTTCTACGCCCTCATCGGCGTGCATGTGCTCGCCGCGCTCTGGCACCAGTACATCCGTCGCGACAACGGCCTGCACCGCATGCTGCCCTGGTAAGGGCGCGCGTTACGCCGACAGGAGGGACCCCGCGATGTCTCATCTCGCCGCCGTCATGGCGACGGTGCTCTTGACCGTGTCCGCGACCGTCTCCGGCGCCACACCACTCGAGCATGGTCGAACGCTCGCCGAGCAGGGCGATGCCGCGCGCGGCATCGTCGCCTGCGCCGGGTGTCATCGCGCCGACGGCGGCGGCGACGAGGCTCTGGGCGCGGCACGCCTGGCCGGTCTGGAACCGGCCTATCTCGCCACCCAGATCGAGCGCTTTCGCGCCGGCCAGCGCAGCCACCCGGTGATGAGCCCCTGGGCCGAGCGGCTGGAACCGGCCGACATCACCGCGGTGAGCGCCTATTACGGTGCGCTGGCGCCGGCCTCCAACGCCAGGGCGCCGAGCGATGTCGATGCCGTCGCCGGCCGGGCGCTGGCCGAGACCGGCGACTGGTCGGGGCGCGACCTGCCGGCCTGCGTACGCTGTCACGGCCCCGGTGGGACGGGTGCGGGCACGGTCTTCCCGCCATTGGCGGGGCAGCCCTACAGCTATCTGCTCGCCCAGCTCGAGGCCTGGGCGGCGGGGCGGCGCCACGGCGAGCCGATGGCGCTGATGGGCGCCGTCGCCGGGCGACTCGACGCCGACGAGCAGCGCGCGCTCGCGGCCTATTTCGCGACCCGCCCGCTGGCCGTCGCCGATCCCGTCGACGATCTCCCCGATCCGGCGCCGGCGCCCGTGACCGCCAGCGCCAGCACGCCCGCGACTGCGGTGGCTGGCGCGGACGCCGCCGTGCCCGAACACCTCGGCTCGGTGCCCGCCGGGCGCGCCGAGGCCGCGTCGCGCTTCACCCCGCCGGGCCGTGATGCGCTGCCCGAGGGGCCGTTCGGCGAGATGGTGCGACTCGGCGCGCGACTGTTCCGTCATACCAACACCGATCCGCGCTCGGCGTCCCATGTCGGCAACGACCAGACCTGCGCCGGTTGTCATCTCGACAATGGCCGTCGCGCCGACGCCTCGCCGATGTGGGCCGCCTGGGTGGCCTATCCGGCCTATCGCGGCAAGAACCAGCGGGTCGACACCATGGCCGAGCGCATCCAGGGTTGCTTCCGTTATTCGATGAACGCGCAGGACAGCGCCAGCGGCCAGGTGCCGGAGACCAACAGTGTGGTGATCGACGCCCTGCAGACCTACATCTACTGGCTCGCCACTGGCGCCCCGACCGGCGACACCGCGATGTCCGGGCGCGGCTATCCGCGTCTGCAGCCGCCCGCCGAGGGCTTCGACCGCACCCGTGGCGCGGCGCTCTACGCCGAGCACTGTGCGCTCTGTCACGGCGCCGAGGGCGAGGGGCTGCTGGTCGAGGGCGAGGTGGTGTTCCCGCCGTTGTGGGGGCCACGCTCCTACAACTGGGGTGCCGGCATGCATCGCGTCGATACCGCCGCGGCCTTCATCGCCGCCAACATGCCGCTGCTCGATACGGTGCGACTCACTCCCCAGGAGGCCTGGGACGTCGCCGCCTACATCAATGCTCACGAGCGGCCGCAGGACCCGCGCTTCGACGGCTCGGTGGAGCGGACCGCCGCGCGTTTCCACACCAGTCCCTTCGACCTCTACGGCGAGCCGCTCGGTGACGGTGGCGCCGTGCTCGGTCAGGGCACCACCGCGGACTGAGGACCGCTCGCGCGCCCGGGCGTGCGGCGGCGGGTTCGATTCCCGCAGCCGCCGTCGGTTCAGCCGCGCTCGCGCAGCAGGGCGTCGAGCGCGGCGAGACGCTCCGGGGTGCCGATGTCGAACCAGCGTCCGCGATGGTGCAGTCCGCCCACCCGGTCGTCGGCCATCGCCGCGCGCAGCAGGGGCGCGAGCCGGAAGGCGCCCTCGGGCTGCTCGGCGAACAGCGCCGGGTGATAGAGCCCGATCCCGGCGAAGGTCAGGCGCGGCGCGTCGCCATCGCGCACCCGTCCGTCATCCAGCGAGAAATCGCCCTCGGGGTGGTGCAGCGGGTTGTCGACCAGCGCGAGCTGCGCCAGATCGCCCGGGGCGAGGCGCAGTGCGCCCGGGTCGAGGTCGCACCAGACATCGCCGTTGACCACCAGGAAGGGCGCGTCGCCGAGCAGCGGCAGGGCGCGGCGGATGCCGCCGCCGGTCTCCAGTGCGCGCTCCTCGGGCGAGTAGCGGATCTCCACTCCGAGGCCCGAGCCGTCGCCGAGCGCGCGCTCGATCTGTGCGCCGAGATGGGCGTGGTTGATCACCAGCTCGCGGATACCCGCCGTGGCCAGACGCTCGATGTGATGGACGATCAGCGACCGGCCGCCGGCCTCGAGCAACGGCTTGGGGGTGTGGTCGGTCAACGGGCGCATGCGGGTGCCGCGCCCGGCGGCGAGGATCATCGCCTTCATGATGGATGACACTCCTGGAAGATACGTTGCTCGCAGCCGGCGCAGACCCGTTTGTCGAGCTTCTGGTAGATGGCGCGGATGGCCGCGGTCTTGGACTGGAAGACGTTGCGCGCCTCGGTCTCCTCGAAGCAGCCGTAGCGCTCGAGCGCGTCCCACAGCCCCTGCTTGACGTGGATCAGATACATGCCGCCGCCATCGAGGCGTCGGCGCCGCTCCTCCTGCAGCAGCGCCTGGCCGCCCTGGTAGTCGACGAAGTTGATGCCGCTGCACACCAGCGCCAGATGCTTGCGCTCCGGGTGCTGGCTGCGCAGTTGGTCGAAGGCCTGCTCGACATGGGGCACCGAGCCGAAGAACAGCGAGCCATCGACCCGCATGATGTGCAGCTGCGGGCACTGCGGCAGCTCCGGGTCGCTGGAGAAGGCGCGATGGGCCAGACGCGGGTCGGGCGCGCGGGTATGGATCCGCGGCTTGGAGGTGCGATCGAGATAGAGCACCAGCGACAGCAGCACCCCGGCGAAGATCGCGAACTCCAGCTCGAGGAGGATCGCCGAGAAGAAGGTGACGGCGAGCACCGCGGTCTCGCGCTTGGAGGCGTGGAGGATATGGCGGATCTCGGCGCGATCGATCAGCCCCCAGGCGACCAGGAACAGCACCCCGGCCATCGCCGCCTTGGGCAGATAGCTCGCCAGCGGCGCGACCAGCAACACGATCACCATCAGCAGCACGCCGGCGAGGATCGCCGCCAGCGGGGTGCGGGCGCCGGCCTCGTAGTTGACTCCGCTGCGGTTGAACGAACCGGTGGCGACATAGCCCGAGAAGAAGGAGCCGGCGAGGTTCGACAGCCCCTGGCCGATGAACTCCTGGTTGCCGTCGATGCGGTAGCCGCCGCGCGCGGCCAGCGCGCGCCCGATCGACACCGCCTCGGTGAGCGCGAACAGGGTCACCGCCAGCGCCACCGGGGCGAGTTCGCGGATGTGGTCGAAGGTGAGCGAGGGCGCCGAGAGTGGCGGCAGGGTCGAGGGCAGGGCGCCGACGGTGACGATGCCGGTGCGCGCCGCGCCGAACAGGTGATCGAGCCCCAGCGCCATCAGGCTGCCGCCGAGCATGGCGACGATCATGAAGGGGATGCGCGGCACCCAGCGCCGACAGGCGAGTCCGATCAGCACGGTGGCGAGCCCGACCAGGGCCGCGGCCGGGTTGATCTCGGGGAGATGCTTGAGGAACTCGAAGAGGATCTCGTGGAGGTGGCCGCTGCTGTCCATCTCGACGCCGAAGAAGTGCTTGAGCTGCTTGGCGGCGATCAGTACCGCGGCGGCGGCGGTGAAGCCGACCACCACGGCATGCGAGATGAAGTTGACCAGCGCACCCATGCGCGCCAGCCCGAGCGCCAGTTCCAGCACCCCGACCATGAAGGTCAGGGTCAGCGCCAGGGCGACATAGTCCGGCGTGCCCGGCACCGCCATCACCGAGAGCGATGAGAACACCACCACCGAGGCGGCGGTGGTCGGCCCCGAGACCAGGTGGCGCGAGGAGCCGAACAGCGCGGCGATGATCGCCGGCACCATGCCGGCATAGAGCCCGTATTCGGGCGGCATCCCGGCGATGGTGGCGAAGGCCACGCCCTGGGGCAGCACGACGATGGCGCCGGTGAGCGCGGCGATGAGATCGGCGCGAAGTTCGGCGGGGCCGACGCCGGGGAGCCAGGCCATGAAGGGCGTCAACCAGGACCAGGGAGAGGGCGGGGACGACTGCATCGGCGAGACCTCGGGTGATGGTTGGCGGAGCGGGGCGGGTGCGGGCGGCCCCGTTGGCGGGCATCGAGCGCTGCATTCTAAGTGAGCGACGGGACGATGAAAAATCGTCTCCCGGCGCGGCGGGCATCGGTGCGGCGCTTGGGTGCCCGGTCGACACATGCTAGCCTCGCGGCGATGGCACCCGGCCAGCGTCTTCCGTCACCACCGATCAACGAGCGTCCCCGATCCCATGTCCAGTCCAGCCACCGCCCTGCCGCCCGATCAGCTCCTCGACCGTCTGTTGGCGTTGCTCGAACGGCTCTATCGCGACACCGCCGACTATCGCGCGCGTTGCGACGAGGCCCAGTGCTGGTACGACCGTGGCTATGCCGACGGCATGCGCGCGGCGCTCGCCGCACTCGGTCACGGTGCGGCGCTCGCCGCCCGCCCGTTGCCCGAGATCGAGCCGCTGGCGCCGACCGAGCGGGTGACGCCCTGGGGGCGGGCCCATGCCCATGGGGTCGAGGTCGGCGGGCGCGAGACCCGCGACGTGCTGGGAGGTGCCTGAGATGTTCAAGATCGTCTCCTTCAACATCAATGGTATCCGTGCTCGCCAGCATCAGCTCGAGGCGCTCAGGGAGGCGCACGACCCCGACATCGTCGGGGTGCAGGAGTGCAAGGTCGCCGACGAGCAGTTCCCGCGCGCGGCGGTCGAGGGGCTGGGGTATCACGCCCGCTTCCACGGTCAGAAGGGACACTATGGCGTCGCCCTGCTCAGCAAGGCCGAGCCGCTGGCGGTGGTCAAGGGGCTGCCGGGCGATGCGCCGGACGCCCAGCGGCGGCTCATCACCGGGCGCTATGCGCTGTCCGACGGCACGCCGATCACGGTCATCAACGGCTACTTCCCCCAGGGCGAGTCGCGCGATCACCCGCTGAAGTTCCCCGCCAAGCAGCGCTTCTATGCCGGACTGCTCGAGTATCTGCGCGGTCAGTTCTCGCCCGCCGATCTGTTGGTGGTGCTCGGCGACATGAACGTCGCCCCCTCGGACCTCGACATCGGCATCGGCGCCGACAACGCCAAGCGTTGGCTGCGCAGCGGCAAGTGCAGCTTCCTCCCCGAGGAGCGCGAGTGGCACCGCGCGCTGACCGACTGGGGGCTCTGTGACGCCCATCGCGAGCTGCATCCCGACAACGCCGAGACCTTCAGCTGGTTCGACTACCGCTCACGCGGCTTCGAGCGCGAGCCCAGGCGCGGACTGCGCATCGACCAGCTGCTGGTGACCGCGCCCTTGCGCGAACGCCTGATCGAGACCGGCATCGACTACCAGATCCGCGCCATGGAGAAGCCCTCCGACCACTGCCCGGTGTGGGCGAGCTTCGAGGGCTGAGGGGGCGGTCGGGCGCTTTCAGCCGCCAGTCGGCAGCCGCCAGGAATTTGAACCGCGAAGCCGCGAAGGGCGCCAAGGGGAATAAGCCGCCAGCCGTCAGAGATCAGCCACCAGAGGGTGCGGACTCGCGCCGTCTGTGGCCTCACGCCGACATCACACAGCATTCACTTTGCGCGCTTCGCGCCTTCGCGGTTCAATCTTGGCCGCTGGCCGCTGGCCGCTGGCCGCTGGCCGCTGGCCGCTGGCCGCTGGCCGCTGGCCGCTGGCCGCTGGCCGCCCCTGCGCGGTTCAATCCCCCGGCGGCCGGCGTCGCCACCGATTGTCAGGTCGTCGGGCGCGGCCTACACTCGTGCGGGTCTCGACCTACTCTTCGCTTCCTCAGGCCACTCCAGGATGATCCGACAGCAACCGATCGGCGTATTCGACTCCGGCGTCGGCGGGCTGTCGGTGCTGCGCGAGATCCGTCGCGAGCTGCCTGGCGAGGCCCTGCTCTATGTCGCCGACTCCGCCCACGCTCCCTATGGCGACAAGTCGACCGTGACGATCGAGGCGCGCTCGCTGGCGGTTGCCGAGTTTCTGATCGCTCAAGGGGCCAAGGCGATCGTGATCGCCTGCAACACCGCTACCGGGGTGGCGGCGCGAGTGCTGCGGGCGCGTCATGCGCTGCCGGTGGTGGCGATGGAGCCGGCGGTCAAGCCCGCCGCCGCGCGCACCCGCAGTGGTCGTGTCGGCGTGCTCGCTACTCGTCAGACGCTGGCCAGCGCCAACTTCGCGCGCCTGCGTACCCGTGTCGCCGGGCAGGCCGAGGTCCTTGCCCAGCCCTGTCCCGGACTGGTCGAGCGCATCGAGCAGGGGGATCTCGACGGCCCGCTGACCCACGCTCTGCTCGAGGGTTATCTGACGCCGCTGCTCGAACGAGGGGTCGATACCCTGGTGCTCGGCTGCACCCACTACCCGCACCTGCGCCCGCTGATCGAACGGCTCGCCGGGCCGGAGGTCGCGGTGCTCGACTCCGGGGCCGGCGTCGCCCGTCAGGTGCGCCGCCGGCTCGCCGAGGCCGGTCTGCTCGCCCCGCCCGGTCGGATCGGCGGCGAGCGCTTCTGGACCAGCGGCGAGCTGGAGCGCGTCGCGCCCCTGATCGCGCGCCTGTGGCCGGGGGCGCCGTCGTTGGCCGTGCTGCCGGAGCCGATCGAGTCGGGTGTCTCGCTGCTGCGCGAGGGGGCTTGAGCGCGACGAATCAACCAACCCCTTGTTTCAATCGGGGTTGTGTCGGGTTCTTCCTTTCTGGATGTTGATTCCTGCGCTTCTGGCCCTTCAGGTCGGGCCGTGGTCGATGGCGCGATGGATCGTCTCCAACACGACGTCGGTCTCGTTCAGGGCCTGACGGCTGTCGAATCGCAGCACGGTCAGACCGATATCGGCCAGCGCCTGATCGCGTCTCGCGTCCTTGGCCCTGTGCTCGGGGACTCGGTGCTGACCGCCGTCGATCCCGATCACCAGTGCGGCCTTGGGGCAGTAGAAATCGACGATGAAGCCGAGCAGCGGTTTTTGTCGGTAGAGCCGCGGACCGTGGACCTGTTTGCGACGCAACCGCTGCCAGAGCGCCTGTTCGGCCTCGGTCATGTTGCTGCGGAGGTGACGGGAGAAGGGCTTGAGCGACTTGTTGTAGGGTTGCAAGCTCGACCTTCCTGCCCCTTGGCTGAATCGGGCGTCAGTTCATGGCCTGTGGAGAAGGTGGTTGCTCGTCGCGTGAAGTCCGGTTTTGTGTTGATGCTCGAAGGCTGGGGGATGGTCGGGGGTCTCCTTTTACCTTGCTTTTTTGATGGGAAATCCCCCCTGGCTCCCCTTTTCCAAAGGGGGGTACCTCAGGGTGTTCAAAGGGGAAGCCTCAGGGGGGTGTCCCCGCAGTTGCTGCACTGGCTCATCGCGCAACGCATGGCGTAGCGGCGCAGGTTGCTGGAAGGCGCGGCTGGCGTACTGGTGAGTAACGTCTCCAACCCAGATCTTCCTCTGACGCAGGAGGGAGCATCCCCTCATTGACGTCTCCAACCCAGCTCCCCCTCCGGCGCAGGGGGCATCCCTCATTAAACGTGTCCAACGCAGTTCCCCCCCCTTTGACAAAGGAGGGGAGGGAGGATTGGTCCTCGCTGAGCTGGGCGTCACCCGTCTGATCAACGCGCCCGGATCGCCCGCCCGAGCAGATGTTCTCCATCGTCGTCGACGCCGGTGATCTCGACCTCGACCAGGGTGTTGGTGTCGATCGGGTCGGGCAGGGCAGTGAAGCGGACCGGTAGGTAGTTGGGGGTGTAGCCCTGGCCCGGCAGGGCGCGTGCCGGGTCGGGGGGCTGCTCGCAGAGCACCTCGAGACGGGCGCCGCGCTGTTCGTGCAGCAGCTGGGCGCGGCTGGCGGCGGCCAACTGCTGCAGCGCCTGGCTGCGCGCGCGCTTGGTGGCGGTATCGACGCGTCCGGGCAGGGTGGCGGCCAGGGTGCCGGCGCGGGGCGAGTAGGCGAAGGCGTGGATGTGGCCGAAGCCGACGGTCTCGACCAGCGACAGGGTCTCGCGCCAGTCCTCCTCGTCCTCGCCGGGGAAGCCGACGATGACGTCGGTGGTGACGTTGAGCTCGGGGCGCGCCGCACGGCCCGCGGCGACCAGTTCGATGAAGGCCTCGCGCTTGCAGCGTCGGGCCATGCGGCGCAGCACCCGGTCCGAACCGCTCTGTACCGGCAGGTGCAGGTGCGGCATCAGTCGTGAATCGGCGAACAATCCCCAGAAGCCTTCCGGCAGGTCCCAGGGTTCGAGTGAGCCGAGCCGCAGGCGCTCGATGCCGGTGTCGGCGAGCACTGCGGCGATCAGCTCGCCGAGGTCACTGCCCTGGTCATGGCCGTAGCCGCCGAGGTGGACGCCGGTGAGCGCGACCTCGCGCACCCCCTGGCGCGTCAGACGGTTGATCACACTCACCACCTGAGCGATCGGACGGCTGCGCTCCTCGCCACGGGCGCGGGTGGTGATGCAGAAGGTGCAGTTGTAGCGACAGCCGTCCTGCACCTTGACGAAGGCGCGTTGGCGCCCACGCGCGAACAGCGCTTCGGCGCCGCCGGCGGTAGCGCTCTCGGGCATCAGCGGCAGCGTCAGGGTGGCGCGCGCGATCTCCACCAGCCGGTCCTTGTCGGCGTTGCTCACCACCAGATCGACGCCGGACTCGCCGGCCAGCGCCTCGGCCTCGAGCGCGGCCAGACAGCCGCTGACGATCAGCCGCGCGCGCGGGTTGTCGCGCTGGGCGCGACGCAGCAGCTTGCGCGACTTGCGCACCGCCTCCTGGGTGACGGCGCAGGTGTTGATCACCACCAGGTCGGCGCCCTGGTCGTCGTCGGCGAGCTGGATTCCGGCGCGGCGGAACTGCTCGGCCCATTCCTCGAGTTCGGCCTCGTTGAGACGGCAGCCGAGGCTGTGTAGGCGGATGGTGGGAGCGGGGGCATTGGTGCGGTGCATGATCGGCCGGGACTGCGGTGGAGCTGGTGTTGCGCGGAGCGGCAAGTATTATAGGGGGTTGCCGGGACGAGGGCATCCGCTCGGTCGTGCGCTGGGCCAGGATGCGACGAATCCCGGGCTGGGCGTAGCGCCGGCCTTCGATCGATGATGCTGGGATTGGGGGTCTTGCGCGGATCGGACGATCCAGAAGGGAAGATGGCGGAGAGGGTGGGATTCGAACCCACGGACCCGCAAGCGAGTCACTTGATTTCGAGTCAAGCCCGTTCGACCACTCCGGCACCTCTCCAAGTGCTGGCGGTCCGCGCATGGCGCGGCAGCGAGTCGGCAATATTAATGGTGTCGTCCCGGCTTGTCTACCCCTGTTTTGCGGGTTGGTGTCTCCGTCCCGCGTCTCGGGGTGCGCCGGGACCGCTCAGGGCAGGATCTCGATCGGGGTGCCGTCGGCCACCAGCGACCAGATCTGCTCGATCGCGGCGTTGTCGACGGCGATGCAGCCTGCGGTCCAGTCGCCGTTGCGGCGGGTGTCGGGACCGGTGCCGTGGACCATGATGGCGCCGCCGGGGTCATCACCGTGGAGACGCGCGCGCAACCGGTCGCCGGGACCGGGGTAGGAGATGTGCAGGGCGCGGTGGAAACGGCTGGCGGGGTTGCGCCAGTCGATGCGATAGCGTCCCTCGGGGGTGCGGCCATCGCCCTCGCGGCGTTTGTGGCCGAGCGGCTGGAAGCCGAGCGCGATGGCGTAGCTTTGCAACACCGCGCCGTCACGCAGCAGATAGAGTCGGCGCTCGGCCTTGCGCACGAGGACGCGATCGGCCATGCCGGGGCGCGGGGGGCGGAAGTCGTCGGGCGCGCTGGTCGGGCGCAGTGGCTGGGGGAGGGCGAGCAGCGACATCGCGCGAGCCGATGGCAGGAGCGTCAGCCCGAGCAGCGTGCCGAGCAGCGCCCGGCGCCCGGGGGTGGGCGATGGGCGTTGCTCGGCGGTGTGGATGACGCGGGACATGCGCGCATCCTCGCGATCGGATCAGCTCTTGCGATAGATGCGCAGGGTGTCGCCGATGTCGAGACGCGAGTCGGAGAGGGCGTTCCAGCGCTGGAGGTCGTCGACGGTGACGCCGTAGCGGCGGGCGATCACGCTCATCGAGTCGCCGCTGCGCACCCGATAGGTGACCAGCGCGTTGCTGCCGGGGATGCGCAGCTTCTGCCCCGGGCGCAGGGTGTCGTCGAGATCGAGATGATTGCTCTCGGCGAGTGCGCGTACCCCGAGGTCGTGACGGCGGGCGATGGCGCTGAGGGTCTCGCCGCGCTTGACCACGTGGACCAGTGCCTTGGGCGTCGTGCGCACGGGCTTGGCAACGGCGACCGCCGGGCGTGCCTGCGGGGTGGTGCGCTCGCGGATATGGACGCGGCTCGAGGCGCTGTAGGCCGCGGGCGTGACCACCTCGGCCTGGGCCAGCGCCTTGCGCAGCAGCGCACCGCTGCCGGCCGGCACCAGCAGGTTGGCCTGGGCGCCGGGGGCGGTACGCGCGCGCTTGAGACCGGGGTTGAGTCGCTTGAGGGTGGCCAGTTCGACGCCGCTGGCGCTGGCGAGCTTGGCCAGCTCAACCGCGCCCGGGGTGCGGATCAACTCGAGCTGGGGGCGATCGGGGAGCGGCGGCAGGGCCAGGCCGTATTGCCCGGGGGTTGCCACCAGACGCGCGGTGGCGAGGATCTGCGGCACATAGTCGCGGGTCTCGGTGGGCAGTTGCAGCGACCAGAAGTCGGTCGGCTTGCCCTGGCGGCGATTGCGCTCAACGGCGTTGGCCACGCAGCCGGGGCCACAGTTGTAGGCGGCCATGGTGAGCGCCCAGTCGCCGTCGAACTGGGCGTTGAGCTGTTCGAGATAGTCGAGCGCGGCGCGGGTCGAGGCGAGCACGTCGCGCCGCTCGTCGTACCACTGGTCCTGGCGCAGTCCCATCGCACGTCCGGTATAGGGCATGAACTGCCAGATCCCGGCGGCGGCCTTGGACGAGGTGGCACCGGGGTTGTAGCGGCTCTCGACCTGGGGCAGCAGCGCCAGCTCCATCGGCAGGCCGCGCCGTGCGATCTCGTCGACGATCAGGCGCAGATAGGGGCGGGCGCGGTCATTGAGTCGGGTGAGATAGCGCGGATCGCGCTTGAAGCGTGCGATGACCGCCTCGACCCGCGGGTTGTGCTGGTCTTGCAGCCGCATGCCGGCGCGCACCCGCGTCCACAGGTTGCCACCGCCGCCGGTGGTCGCGAGACCCTTGCCGCTGTCGGTGGCCTCGAGGCTGCTGATATCGACCGCGGGTCGGACGAAGCCGTATTCGCGGGCCGAGACGATCTGGGGGCGTGCGTCCGAGTCCTGTTCGGCGCGGGTGAGTGGTGAGTCCTTGACGCAGCCCGAGAGGACGGGCGCGAGCAACAGGGGCAGCGCGCACAGCGTGCGTGCCAGACGTGAAACATCAGGCATTGAATCCCCGGGAGGCGTTAAGTGTTTGTAAAGCAGGATTTTTTGAATTTTCGCGCGTCATCATAAGCCAAACCCGGGGGGGATTTCCAGACCCGAGGTCGGGAATTGGGTGCGCCTGAGGAGACGACAGCGCGGGGCCGCTGCGGTTACCATGGCCGCCTCGAAGAGGCTGCCGCATGACTGCTTGCAAGGGGCCAGACTCCCCGCTCGCCCAACTCCAGCGCTGGTATCGCTCGCCGCTCGGCACCGAGCTGGCGCGGCTCGAGTGCGCCTGCGTACAGCAGTTGCTGCATGACACCTTCGGCTATTATCTGGTGCAGGTCGGCGTCACCGAGAGCTTCCGCGACGCACTCGCCACCAGCCGGATCCGGCATCGCATCGCCATGCCCTGCGATCCGCCGCCGCTGGCCCGGGCCCCGGCGATCGTCGGACTGGCCTCGCAGTTGCCGTTGGCCTCCGACAGCATCGACGCGCTCTTCCTGCCCCATACCCTCGATTTCTCGCCCGACCCGCAGGCGGTGCTGCGCGAGGCCGAGCGCACCCTGATCCCCGAGGGGCGACTCATTGTCATCGGTTTCAACGCCCTCAGCACCTGGGGTCTGCGCGCTCTGCTGCGTGGCGCGCGAGGGCCGGCACCCTGGTGCGGTCGCTTTCGTACCCATTATCAGATGGAGGCCTGGTTGTCCGATCTCGGTTTTGCGCTCGAACGGCGCGAGTTCCTGATGTTCCGCCCGCCGCTGAGTCGAGCGCTCGGCCCCGGCGGGCCGCGTATCGAGACCCTGGGGCGGCGTCTGCTGCCGGCGCTCGGCGGGGTCTATGTGCTGCGCGCGGTCAAGCGGGTGTCGACGCTCACCCCGCTGCGTCCGTCGTGGCGGGGTCGCCGACAATTGTTGCCGGGACGGGTTGAACCGACCGCACGGAGGAATCCACATGTCTGAGGCGGTGCACGCCTATACCGATGGCGCCTGCAAGGGCAATCCCGGCCCCGGCGGCTGGGGGGTGCTGCTGTGCTGGGGCGAGGCCGAGAAGAGCCTTTGCGGCGGCGAGCGCGAGACCACCAACAACCGCATGGAGTTGATGGCGGTGATCATGGCGCTGGAGTCGCTCAAGCGGTCGAGCGAGATCGAGATCACCACCGACTCGCAGTACGTCAAGCGCGGGGTGGGCGAGTGGATGCCGCGTTGGAAGCGCAACGGCTGGCGGACCGCCAGTCGCCAGCCGGTGAAGAACCGTGACCTGTGGGAGCGGCTCGATGCCGCGCTCGCCGACCATCAGGTGCGTTGGCACTGGGTCAAGGGGCATGCCGGCCACCCCGGCAACGAACGCGCCGATCAGCTCGCCAATCAGGGTATCCCGAGGTAGATGGCCATGCAGCAGACACGTCAGATCGTGCTCGATACCGAGACCACGGGTCTCGACCCGCAGGACGGGCATCGCATCATCGAGATCGGCTGTGTGGAGCTGGTCGACCGACGCCTGACCCGCAACAACTTCCATTGCTATATCCAGCCCGATCGCGAGATCGATGCCGGCGCGGTCGAGGTGCACGGCATCACCAACGACTTTCTCGCCGACAAGCCGCGCTTCGGCGAGCTGGCCGAGGCCTTTCTCGACTATGTGCGCGGCGCCGAGCTGATCATCCATAACGCCGCGTTCGATGTCGGGTTCCTCGACCACGAGCTGCGGCTGTGGCAGCCGGAGGCGCCGCGCATCGAAGCGCTGTGCTCGGTCACCGATACCCTGATGATGGCGCGCCGCCTCCATCCGGGACAGCGCAACAGCCTCGATGCGCTGTGCAAGCGCTACGACGTCGACAACTCGCAGCGCGACCTGCACGGCGCCCTGCTCGACGCCGAGATCCTCGCCGATGTTTATCTGGCGATGACCGGTGGGCAGGTGAAGCTCGGGCTCGGCGAGGTCGAGACGGCGGGCGAGGGCGCTCAGGGCGCGACCGGGGAGCACGGCCGGATCAGCGCCGAGCGCCCGCCATTGCGGGTGGTGCGGGCCGATGAGCGCGCGCTCGGGGCGCATGCGGCGCGGCTCGATGCGATCGACAAGGCGAGTGCCGAGGGCTGTCTGTGGTTGCGCGAGCCGGGTTGAGCGGCGGTGTTCCGTGTGCCGGGGCGTGAGTTGCGCTCACCCCCGCTCGCGTCTCAGTGGAGCGGTCCGCGCGCGCCTGAGGGTAGGCGGACTCGGTCGCTCCAGTGCGCTCAGCGCTGCTGGTTCTGGCGTCGGCCCTGACCGTTGCCGCCGACCAGCGCCTCGAGCGCGGGCAGGTCGAGCAGTTCGATGTGCTTGCGGTCGACGCGCATCAGGCCGTCGTCCTGGAAGCGGGTGAACAGCCGGCTGACGGTCTCCACCGCGAGCCCGAGATAGTTGCCGATCTCGTGGCGCGACATGCTGAGATAGAAGTCGGAGGGCGAGAGCCCGCGTTTGTGCAGGCGCTGCGAGAGGCTGAGCAGGAAGGCGGCGAGACGCTCCTCGGCGTTCTTCTTGCCGAGCAGCAGCAGCATGTCGGTGTCGTGACCGATCTCCTTGCTCAGCAGCCGGTACATCTGATGCTGCAGACTGGGGATGGAGCAGGTGAGCTCCTCGAGTCGCTGGAAGGGGATCTCGCAGATCGCCGAGGTCTCGAGCACCTTGGCCGAACAGGCGTGCTCATCCTTGTCGATGGCGTCGAGACCGATGATCTCGCCGGGCAGGTGAAAACCGAGTACCTGCTCGCCGCCCTCGGGGCTGGGGGCGAAGGTCTTCACCGAGCCGGTCTTGACCACGTAGAGCGAACGGAAACGATCTCCGTCGCGAAACAGGAAATCCCCCCGATGGAGCGGTCGGGTGCGCTTGACGATGTCGTCGAGGCGCTCGACGTCCTCCTGTGTCAGCCCCATGGGCAGACACAGGGATGAGAGCGTGCAATTCTTGCATGCGACCCGAATCGTCTCTAACGAAACCACTTTTCGCTGGCTCACGACAACACACCTTTCCGCCGACTCACCCGGAATGAGTGGTCGTATTGATCTGGATCAAATATCTTCTTTTTTAACCGGAACCATCCTGGATTACAAGCCGGTTAACGTGTCGACGTACTCGTCATGGCGACGATTACCCACAAAAAAACCGCGCCAGGACTGGCGCGGCTTCTTGTCGGCGCTGCGCTGAGCGCAGCTGCGGATTACTTGGAGCCGCTCTCCGCAGGGGCTGCCGGCGCGGCCGGTGCGCCGTAGGGCGCATAGGGGACGCCACCGTAGTAGGGCGCGCCGTAGCCGTAGGGTGCGCCGTAGCCGTAAGGTGCGCCATAGCCGTAGGGGCCGTAACCGCCGTAGTAGGGGTAGTCGTAGCCATAGCCGTAGCCACGGCCCCAGCCGCGCCCGCGGCCCCAGCCGCGCCCGCCGCCGCTCATGTTCATGTTGAAGTCGCCCCAGCCGTCTCCGAACATGTCGTTGAACCAGTCACCCCAGCCGGAGCCGTAGCCGGGGCCGTAGCCACCCCAGCCGGGGCCGCCCCACCATGCCTGGGCGGTGTTCATCGAGAAGGCAGCGGTACCGGTGATGGCAGCGATACCGATCACTTTCGCAAGCTTATGCATATTGCCACTCCTGACTATTGAAATGCTTCAGCCGTTGTGGTCCGCCCGCCGGGGCGGAGGGGCGCGTCGGTCTGCGAGACGAGGCGCAAGCGGAATATACGCGGCACGCCTGGCTTTGTGAAGGCGACGGGGTGGCGAATCGTGTACGTCGGGTCGGACTCGGCAACCCATGATGCGCCGCGGATTGAGCCGAGCACGCGATTTTGGTAGTTTGTCCGGGCATTCGGGCGACCGCCCTCGACTCCCTCCTGCTTCCATATGACAAAGTATATTTTCATCACCGGCGGTGTTGTCTCATCGCTGGGAAAAGGCATTTCCTCGGCATCGCTCGGCGCACTCCTCGAGGCGCGTGGCCTGAAGGTCACGATGATCAAGCTCGACCCCTACATCAACGTCGATCCGGGCACCATGAGCCCGTTTCAGCACGGTGAGGTCTACGTGACCGATGATGGGGCCGAGACCGATCTCGATCTGGGCCACTATGAGCGTTTCCTGCGCACCCGCATGGGTCGCAACAACAACTTCACCACCGGCCAGATCTACGAGAGCGTGCTGCGCAAGGAGCGCCGCGGCGAGTATCTGGGCCGCACCGTGCAGGTCATCCCGCACATCACCGACGAGATCAAGCAGAGCATCCGGCTCGGCGCCGAGGGCGCCGACATCGCGATGGTCGAGATCGGCGGCACCGTCGGCGACATCGAGTCGCTGCCCTTCCTCGAGGCGATCCGTCAGATGCGCGTCGAGGAGGGTCGCGAGAACGCGATGTTCATGCATCTCACCCTGGTGCCCTATATCCGCACCGCCGGCGAGATCAAGACCAAGCCGACCCAACACTCGGTCAAGGAGCTGCGCTCGATCGGCATCCAGCCCGACATCCTGCTGTGTCGCGCCGAGCATCTGCTGCCGGAGGACGAGCGGCGCAAGATCGCGCTGTTCACCAATGTCGACGTGGCGGCGGTGATCTCGGCGATCGACGCCGACAACATCTACCGCATCCCGCGTCTGCTCCACGCCCAGGAACTCGACGCCCTGGTGGTGCGCCAGTTCCAGCTCGACGTGCCCGAGGCCGACCTCAGCGAGTGGGATCGGGTACTCGACGGCTTCGACAAGCCCGAGCACGCGGTGCGCATCGGCATGGTCGGCAAGTACATGGACCTGACCGAGGCCTACAAGTCGCTCTCCGAGTCGCTGGCCCACGCCGGAGTGCACACCTCGACCAAGGTCGAGGTGGTCTATGTCGACTCCGAGCAGGTCGAGCGCGAGGGCACCGCCTGTCTCGAGGGGCTCGACGCCATCCTCGTCCCGGGCGGCTTCGGCGAGCGCGGCGTCGAGGGCAAGATCGCCACGGTGCGCTATGCCCGCGAGAACCGCGTGCCCTATCTCGGCATCTGTCTCGGCATGCAGGTGGCGGTGATCGAGTACGCCCGCGATCTGGTCGGTCTCGAGGGCGCGCACAGCACCGAGTTCGATCCCAAGACCCCGCATCCGGTGATCGGCCTGATCACCGAGTGGCGCGACGACCAGGGGCGGGTCGAGACCCGCGACGCCGACGGCGACCTCGGCGGTACCATGCGTCTCGGCGGTCAGAACTGCCGGCTCGAGCCGGGCAGCCTGGCGCGCAGCGTCTACGGCGAGCCGCAGGTGCGCGAGCGTCATCGTCACCGCTACGAGTTCAACAACCGCTACCTCAACCAGATGAAGGACGCGGGGATGCGTTTCTCCGGCTGGTCGCTCGACAACCGGCTGGTCGAGATCGTCGAGATCCCCGACCACCCCTGGTTCATCGCCTGCCAGTTCCACCCCGAGTTCACCTCGACCCCGCGTGACGGCCACCCGCTGTTCCGTGGCTTCGTCGAGGCGGCGCTCAAGCAGCGCCAGCTCACCGGCGGGCAGGACGACTGATGCGCCTGGCGCACTTCGAGGTCGGACTCGACCGGCCACTGTTCCTCATCGCCGGCCCCTGCGTGATCGAGAGCGCGGGGCTGGCCGAGGAGACGGCCGGACGGCTCAAGGAGATCACCGACGCGCTCGGCATCCCCTTCGTCTACAAGTCCTCCTTCGACAAGGCCAACCGCTCCTCGCTCGGCAGCTTCCGCGGCCCGGGCATCGAGCGTGGTCTGCAGATCCTCGAGGCGGTGCGCCAGCGCATCGGCGTGGCGGTGCTCACCGACGTGCACGAGGACACCCCGCTCGACGAGGTCGCGGCGGTGGTCGACGTGCTCCAGACCCCCGCCTTCCTCTGCCGTCAGACCAACTTCATCCGCGCCGTGGCCGCGCAGGGCAAGCCGGTCAATCTCAAGAAGGGGCAGTTCCTCGCCCCCTGGGACATGAAGCACGTGGTCGACAAGGCCCGTGACACCGGCAACCAGCAGATCATGGTCTGCGAGCGCGGCGTCTCCTTCGGCTACAACAACCTGGTCTCGGACATGCGCGCGCTGGCGGTGATGCGCGAGACCGGGTGCCCGGTGGTGTTCGACGCCACTCACTCGGTGCAGCTGCCCGGCGGCCAGGGCACGAGTTCGGGCGGTCAGCGCGAGTTCGTGCCGGTGCTGGCGCGCGCGGCGGTCGCCGCCGGCGTCTCCGGGCTGTTCATGGAGACCCACCCGGACCCCGATCAGGCGCTCAGTGACGGTCCCAACGCCTGGCCGCTGGGACGGATGCAGGCGCTGCTCGAGACCCTGGTCGAGCTCGACCGCACGGTCAAGCGCAGTGGTCTGATCGAGCAGAGCGGGTCCGAGTCGTCGAGTTGAAGGGGCCCGCGTCAGACCTGGCGCGCGCCAGACATCCCAGAATTCATCATCGACCCTAATTTCTGAGGAGAATCGAAGCATGTCCGAGATCGTCGACGTCCGTGCCCGCGAGGTACTGGACTCCCGGGGTAACCCGACCGTCGAGGCCGATGTGATCACCGCCGATGGTGCCATCGGTCGCGCCATCGTGCCCTCGGGCGCCTCCACCGGCTCGCGCGAGGCGCTGGAGCTGCGCGACGGCGAGGCCGAGCGCTTCTGCGGCAAGGGTGTGCGCACCGCGGTGGCCAACATCCAGGGCGAGTTGCGCGAGGTGCTGATCGGCATGGACGTGCTCGACCAGCAGGCGCTCGATCGCCGCATGATCGAGCTCGACGGTACCGACAACAAGGGCCGGCTCGGCGCCAACGCCCTGCTCGGGGTGTCGCTGGCCAACGCCCATGCCGCCGCGCAGGAGAAGGCCGTGGCGCTGTTCCGCTCGATCTCGAGCGGTCCCTACCGCCTGCCGGTGCCGATGATGAACATCATCAACGGCGGCGAGCACGCCGACAACAGCGTCGACTTCCAGGAGTTCATGATCATGCCGGTGGGTGCCACGAGCATCCGCGAGGCGGTGCGCTACGGCGCCGAGGTCTTCCACGCGCTCAAGTCGGTGCTGCACGCCCGTGGCCTGGCCACCAGCGTCGGCGACGAGGGTGGTTTCGCCCCCGACCTGGAGTCCAACGAGGCGGCCATCGAGGTCATCCTCGAGGCGATCGAGAAGGCCGGCTACAAGGCCGGTGAGGACATCTTCCTGGCGCTCGACGTCGCCGCCTCCGAGTTCTACGAGGACGGCCAGTACCACCTCAAGGGCGAGGGCCGCACCCTCGACGCCGAGGGCATGGTCGACCTGCTCGAGTCCTGGGTCGATCGCTACCCGATCCTCAGCATCGAGGACGGCCTGGCCGAGGGTGACTGGGACGGCTGGAAGACGCTCACCGAGCGTCTCGGTGCGCGGGTGCAGATCGTCGGCGACGACCTCTTCGTCACCAACACCAAGATCCTGCGCGAGGGCATCGACAAGGGCATCGCCAACTCGATCCTGATCAAGGTCAACCAGATCGGCACCCTCACCGAGACCCTCGAGGCGATCGCCATGGCGCACGCCGCCGGTTATACCGCGGTGGTCTCGCACCGCTCCGGCGAGACCGAGGACACCACCATCGCCGACCTGGTGGTCGCCGCCGGCACCGGTCAGATCAAGACCGGCTCGTTGTCGCGCTCCGATCGCATCGCCAAGTACAACCAGCTGATGCGCATCGAGGACCAGCTCGGCGACGAGGCCGTCTACGCCGGTCGCGACGCCTTCAAGTGGCTGTGAGCGACGATCCTGGTCGTCGCTGAGCCTGCTCCGGGCCACCGTTCTCGAGCACCTCATCCATGCGCCTGCTGATCGCGTTGCTGGTGTTCGTGCTGTTGGCGCTCCACTACCGGCTGTGGGTCGGTGAGGGGAGTCAGGCCGAACTCGCCGCGCTGCGCCAGGAGATCGCCGCGCAGCGCGGCGAGCTCGAGCGTCTCGGTGCGCGCAACGCCAAGCTGCGCGCCGAGGTGGTCGATCTCGGCAGCGGGCTCGAGGCGCTCGAGGAGCGTGCCCGCGCCGAGCTCGGCATGATCCGGCCCGGAGAGACCTTCCTGCAGGTGATCGAACCTCGCCGCTCCGAGGAGCCCCCGCATTGACCGCCACACCCGCCTTCTGGGCGGTGATCCCCGCCGCCGGCGTCGGCCGACGGATGGGGAGCGCCATCCCCAAGCAATACCTCGAACTCGCCGGCCGACCGGTGATCGAGCACACCCTCGAGTGCTTCATCGACCACCCCGCCATCGTCGGGGTGGTGGTCGCCGTCGACCCCGCCGACCCCTATTGGCCGGAGACCCGCTACGCCACCCATCCCCGGGTGATCCGCGCGCCGGGCGGCGCCGAACGCTGCAACTCGGTACTCAACGGGCTCGAGGCGCTGAGCGCGCACGCCGCCGCCGACGACTGGGCGTTGGTGCACGATGCCGCGCGCCCCTGCCTGCGTCGCTCGGATCTCGACGCCATGCTCGACGAGCTGGCCGATGATCCGGTCGGCGGCATCCTCGCGGTGCAGGTGCGCGACACCATGAAGCGTGCCGGGACCGAGGGACGGATCGAGACCACCGTCGAGCGCAGCGCCCTGTGGCACGCCTTCACCCCGCAGATGTTCCGCCTCGGGACGCTGCGTCAGGCGCTGCGCCAGGCGCTCGCCGAGGGCGCGCTGGTCACCGACGAGTCCTCGGCGATCGAGCGTCTGGGGCAGGCCCCGCGGCTGCTCGAGGGGCAGTCGGACAACCTCAAGATCACCCGTCCCGAGGATCTGGCGCTCGCCCGCTTCCATCTGCAGCAGCAGGGTCGCCTCGACTGAGGCCCGCCGCTGCACCGGGGCGAGGGACGCGTCCCGGTTTCCTTCAATCTGCCTTCGGAGAATGCGCTCCATGTTGATTGGTCAGGGTTTCGATGCCCATCGTTTCGCCCCCGGATGCCGACTGGTGCTCGGCGGTGTGGAGATCCCCCACGAGCTGGGACTGACCGCCCACTCCGACGGCGACGTGCTGATCCACGCGCTGTGCGACGCCCTGCTCGGCGCCGCCGGGCTCGGCGACATCGGCCGTCACTTCCCCGACAACGATCAGGCCTATGCCGGGATCGACAGCCGCATCCTGCTGCGTCGGGTGATCGCCAGCCTGCACGAGCGCGGCCTGCGGGTGCACAACGCCGACATGACGCTGATCGCCCAGCAGCCCAAGCTCGCCCCCTATATCGACACCATGCGCGAGGTGCTCGCCGGGGACCTGCAGTGCGATCCGGCGCGGGTCAACGTCAAGGCCACCACCATGGAGCAGATGGGCTTCACCGGTCGCGGCGAGGGCATCGCCGCCTCGGCCTCGGTGCTGTTGGTCGAATGAACCAGCCGCCGCTGCCCGGGCACATCCCCTTCGCGCGGTTGCCGCGCGCCCATGGCGCGCCGCTCGGGCGCGGCCGGCTGCGGGTCGAGCCGGAGGACTTCCAGGTCGAGGAGCGGCTCGCCTTCGACCCCGACGACGACGGCGAGCACCTGCTGCTGTGGGTGCGCAAGCGCGAGGCCAATACCGAGTGGGCGGCGCGGCGGCTGGCCGCTTGCGCCGGGGTGGCGGTCTCGGCGGTCGGCTATGCCGGGCTCAAGGACCGTCACGCGGTCACCTGGCAGTGGTTCTCGCTGCCGCGCCCGCGTGCCGGCGAGCCCGACTGGTCGGTGCTCGCCGCCGACGGCATCGAGGTGCTTGAGGTCCACGCCCATCGGCGCAAGCTGCGTCGCGGCGCGCTGATCGGCAATCGCTTCCGTCTCCTGGTGCGCGACCTCGCCCCCGCCCCCGAGGCCCTGGCCGAGCGGATCGCGGTGATCGGTGCGCGCGGCGTGCCCAACTATTTCGGCGAGCAGCGCTTCGGGCGCGATGGCGGCAACCTCGTTCAGGCCCATGCGCTGTTCAGCGGGGCGCCGGTGCCCCGGGTCTCGCGTCATGTCCGCGGTCTGTGGCTGTCGGCGGCGCGCTCGCAGCTGTTCAACGAGGTGCTCGCCGGACGGGTGGCCGACGCCTGCTGGGATCGGCCGCTCGCCGGGGATCGCATGCAGCTCGACGGCTGTAACTCGCACTTCGCCGTCGAGGCCGTCGATGAAACGCTGCTGGCGCGCTGTGCCCGACTCGACGTACACCCCACCGGCCCGCTGTGGGGCGAGGGCGCGCCGCCGAGCCGGGACGCGGTGCTGGCACGTGAGCAGGCGGTGGCCGCGGCCTTCCCCGGCTGGCCCGAGGGGCTGGCCGCGGCGGGGCTGGCGCAGGAGCGGCGCGCGCTGCGTCTGCCGGTGTTCGATCTCGTCGCCGAACAGGTCGACGGCGGCGTGCGCCTTGCCTTCGAGTTGCCCGCCGGGGCCTATGCCACCGCGGTGCTGCGCGAGCTGCTCGACGACTGGAACGACGCCGCTTAGCGCGGCCCGAAGCGTGCGGCGAAGGCCTCCGGGGTGAGCGGCGGCGCGCACAGATAGCCTTGATAGGCCTCGCATCCCCGCTCGCGCAGGAACTCCAGCTGCGCCTCGGTCTCGACGCCCTCGGCGACCACGCGCAGTTTCAGGTTGCGCGCCATCGCGATGATGGTGGCGGCGATCTCCATGTCGTCGCGCTGTGCCGGGATGTCGCGCACGAAGCTGCGGTCGATCTTGAGTTCGTCGATGGCGAAGCGACGCAGATAGGCCAGCGACGAGTAGCCGGTGCCGAAGTCGTCGATCGACAGACGGATGCCGAGCGCGCGCAGTGCCTGGAGGCACTGCTCGGTCTCGTCGCCTCCCATCAGCATGCTCTCGGTGAGTTCGAGCTTGAGCCGGTGCGCCGGCCAGCCGGTCGCGCTGAGCGCCTGCTCGATGCGACCGACACAGTCGGGCTGCAGCAGCTGGCGCGCCGAGAGGTTGACCGCGATGGTCTCGAGCACCAGCCCGGCGTCGAGCCAGCGCATCCCCTGACGGCAGGCGGTGTGCAGCACCCAGTCGCCGAGTTGCAGGATCAGTCCGGTCTCCTCGGCCAGGGGGATGAAGCGCGTCGGCGCGATCAGCCCCTGGTCGGGCGTGTTCCACCGCACCAGTGCCTCGCAGCCGACCAGCGCGCCGCTGACACAGTCGAGCTGCGGCTGGAAGTGCAGCAGGAACTCCTCGTTTCCCAGTGCATGGTGCAGTCGCGCCTCCAACTCGAGTCGCTCGGCGGCCTGGGCGCTCAACTCCGGGGTATGGAAGCCATAGCTGCCGCGTCCCTGCGCCTTGACCTGATAGAGCGCGACCTCGGCGTGCTGGATCAGCTCGCTGGCTGAGCAGCCGTCCTGTGGATAGACCCCGATGCCGATGCTGGCGCCGACATGGACCTCGTGGTTGCCGGGCAGGGTGAGCGGCCGTCGCAACAGCTCGAGCAGGTCGCGGGCGACGCTCGCCGCCTGGCGCGGCTGGTGCAGCCGTTCGAGCACCAGCAGGAACTCGTCGCCGCCGAGCCGCCCGAGGGTGTCGCCCTCGCGCAGCCGGGTCGCGAAGCGTTGCGCCAGGCGTTCGAGCAGGTTGTCGCCGGCGGGATGGCCGAGGCTGTTGTTGATGTGCTTGAAGCGGTCGAGATCGATCAGCAGCACGGCGATGTGGTGACGATGACGCTGCGCGCGCTCGAGGGCGTGGCTGAGTCGTGATTGCAGCAGCAGCCGGTTGGGGAGCCCGGTGAGCGGGTCGAAGTGCGCCAGGCGTTCGCGTGCCGCCTCCGAGTGCCTGAGCTGGCTGAGATCGGTCATCACCCCGACATAGCGCTCGGGGTTGCCGGCGGTGTCGGTGACCAGGCTGATCGACAGCAGCACGGGGCGCACCTCGCCGCTCTTGGTGCGGTTCCAGATCTCGCCTTGCCAGTGTCCGTGTTCGAGCAGGCTGGCCCACAGTTGCTGGTAGAAGGCGCGTCCCTGACGCTCGGAGCGCAACAGGCTGGGATTGCGACCGATGACCTCCGCGGCGCTGTAGCCGGTGATCTGGGTATAGGCCGGGTTGATCGACAGGATTCGGGGGCTGAGATCGGTGATCACCACGCCCTCGTGGGCGCTCGCCAGGACCGCGGCCGATTGGCGTAGCGCGTTGGCGGTGCGCGCACGGGTGACCGCCAGCGCGGCGAGCTGGGCGAACTCGGCGATATGCACCTGGGTGGCGGCATCGGGCAGGCCGGGGGTGGAGCGATAGACGGCGAGTATGCCCAGCGCCTCGCCGGTGTCGTCGTGAAAGGGGAAGGACCAGCAGGCGCGCAGCCCCGCCGCCTGGGCCTGTTCGAGGCAGCTTCGCCAACTGGGGTGCGTGCTGATGTCGGCGACCAGCGTCGGATGGGCGTCGTGGAGTGCCGTGGCGAAAGGCGCCTGCTCCGGGGCGCAGTCGTCGAGTGCTGCGTTGAACTGGGGGGCGAGCCGCGGCGCGGCACAGGTACGCAGGCGCGTGTCGAGCGGAGCGCGAACCAGTACCGAGACCCGCAGCCGGTGGTCGACCTGCTCGAGCCGGGTGGCGATCTCGCCGAGCAGCTCGGGCAGGCCGCGCTCGTTGAGCAGGCCGTCGAGTACCGTCATGCGGGTCTCGCGGAAGTGTTCGGCGCGTTTGCTGTCGCTGATATCACGCCAGGCGCCGATCACCTCGGTGCGGGCTTCGTTGTCATGGCGTAGTACGCGCAGCTCATCCTCGATCCAGTGTACGTCTCCGGCATGATCGAAGAACCGGTACTGGTGCCGCAACTGCCCCAGGGTGACGAGTTGGTCCATCGCGCGACAGGCCTGCTCCCGGTCGTCGGGGTGGAGCTGGCCACGCCACCAGGCGGGGTGCAAGGCCTGGTGGCGGGTGAAGCCGAGCAGTGCGGTGACGTTGTCGCTGACCCAGGTCGGCTGTATCTGGTGCTGGTCGATGCCCAGGGTGTAGAGCACCACCGGACTGGCCTCGAGCATCAGCCCGAGATGGGTCGAGGTCTGGCGCAGTGCGGCACGCTCGCGGGCCAGTTCGGCCTGGTGGGCGATGCGTTCGAGCGTGGCGGTGAGCTGGTGGAGGTAGCCGGGCTGCTTGAGGACATAGGCGTCGACCCCGAGCTGGAGCGCGCGCGCGACCACGCGTTCGCCCCCTTGCCCGGAGACGATCACCACCGGCAGTGCGAAGTCGCGGTCGTCGCGCAGCTGCTTGAGCGCCTCCAGCGCATCCAGACCGGGGAGGCGGTAGTCGAGCAGCAGCACGTCGAAGATCGAGGTGTCCTCGGTGGTGCTCGGTAGCTGGTCGAGCGCCTCCTCGGCGCTGCCGACCAGGGTGAGGTGGATGTGGGGGGCGTGACGGGCGAGGTGGCGGGCGGTGAGGTCGGCGTCGTCGGCGTTGCGCTCGGCATAGAGGACGCGCAGCCTGAGTCCGTGACGCGCCTCGGCGTTGCGGAAGCGTCGCAAGGCGCGGGCGAGCCGACCGGGGAGTTCACGGGCCTCGATCTCATCCTTGATCAGGTAGTCGTCGGCGCCGGCCTGGAGCGCGCCGGCCGCACTGTCGGTATCACCCGCGCCGGTGAGCACGACCACGGCCAGGGGGAGGTGCTGCTCACGGATCCAGTCGAGTAGCTCCAGCCCCGAGCCATCCGGCAGCCCCAGATCGAGCAGCACCAGCTGGTAGCGCTCCGGGTGGCGCAGTCGCGCCCTGGCCTCGGCGAGCGTTGCCGCATGATCGACGCCGATCCGGGGTGCCGAATGGGCCAGCCGCTGGCGTGTCAGCTCGAGGTCGGTGACGTCGTCTTCGACGTAGAGGATGTCCATGGTCCTAGCTTGGGGGCCTGTTGATGCAGCACCAATAGCGATTGATCTGATGCAGACCTTCGAGAAAGCGCTCGTAGTTGATCGGCTTGACGACATAGGAATTGGCGCCGAGGTCATAGGCGGCCTGGATGTCGCGTGGCTCGTCCGACGAGGTCAGCACCACCACCGGGATCAGGCGCCCGGGCTCGCTGCGCCGCAGTCGTCTCAGGACCTCGAGCCCGTCGATCCCCGGCAGCTTGAGGTCGAGCAGGATCAGTTGCGGCGGGGGCTGGGTGCCGCGCTCCCAGTGCTCGACCCTGGCCAGGACCTCCTCGCCGTCGCGTGCGACGCTGATCCAGTCGGGGTCGATGTGGGGGGTGAGCGCGCGCAGTATGAAGTCGAGATCGACCGGGTCGTCCTCGACCAGCAGCATCGAGCAGTGCGGTCCGGCACTCATCGTGATAGCTCCAGATAGAAGGTTGCACCATGCCCGGGAGCGCTCTCGGCCCAGACCCGCGCCCCCATGCGTTGGGCGGCCTTGTGTACGATTCCCAGGCCGACTCCGGTGCCCGGATAGTCCTCGGCGCGGTGCAGGCGCTGGAAGACCTCGAACAGGCGGTCGTGGAAACGCATGTCGAAGCCGATACCGTTGTCCGAGATCGCCATCACCACCCGCCTGCCCTGATCCCGGGCGAGGATCCGGATGCGTGGTCGTGGGGTCGCGTCGCGGCTGAACTTGATGGCGTTGTCGACGAGGTTGCGGAGGATGATCTGCAGTCCGTCGGGGTCGGCCCTGACGGTGAGTTCGGAGACATCGACCTCGAGTTCGATGTCGCGCTCGACGATCAGCGCGTGTCGCTCGGCGAGCACCATCTCGATCACCCCGCCGAGTTCGACCCGGCGTCCGGTCAGCACCTGGCGCTCCATCCGCGAGTAGGTCAACAGGTCGTCGATCAGCGCGCGCATCTGCTCGACGCCACGGCGGATGTTGGCGATGAAGGTGGCGGCCTCGGGCGAGAGTTCGGCGCCATGCTGTTCAAGGAGTAGCTGGCTGTAGCCGTCGATGCCGCGCAGCGGCGCCTTGAGGTCGTGGGAGACGGAGTAGGTGAAGGTCTCGAGTTCGCGGTTGAGCGCGGCCAACTCCTCGGTGCGGGTCGCCACCCGTGACTCGAGCTCGGCGTTGAGCCGCCGGATCTCGTCCTGCTGGCGTTGGCGCTCGGTGATGTTGCGGGCGATGCCGAGGACGCCGGTGAGACGCCCGGCGCCATCGTAGACCGGGGTCTTGATGGTCTCGGCAAGCTCTTGGTGACCGTCGCTGGCGAAGGTGATCCACTCGTCGTTGCGTCTGGCGCGACCGGCGGCGAGTGCGGCCTGATCCTTCTCGCGGAAGAACCTTGCCAGTTCCGGGGCGACGAAATCGGCGTCGGTACGGCCGACGATCTCGTGCTCGGGGGCACCGAAGAAGGACTCGAAGCGCGGGTTGCAGATCAGATAGACGCCGTGCGGATCCTTCAGCCACACCAGGTCGGGGAGGTTGTCGAGCAGGGCGCGCAGTTGCGCCTCGCTGTTGGCACGTCGCTGACGGCTATTTAGCAGCAGGTGCAGTAGTCCCCCGGTCACGAGCGCGGTGATGATGCCGCCGAGTCGAATCAGCCAGCTCGGCCAGGACGAGGAGTGCCAACCCTCGGTGGGAATGGCGGCAAGCTCCCAGGTGACCCCTGGTAGAGCTACCGTCGCGGTCACCGGGGCGAGCCGAAAGACCTCGGGATCGCCGAATACCATCCGTGGTGGGGCGATGTGTTCGTGTCGAGCGCGCAGCCCGAGACGTAACTCGGTATTGGCTGCGGTCAAGCCGCTGACGCGGTAGAGTCGCTCGACATCGATCACCGCTGAAACCACTCCCCAGGTCCCCGGTCCTTGCGCGGTGGCGACGAACACCGGGGTGCGGGCGATCAGCCCGACGCCCCCCTGGATCAAGGGCAGTGGGCCGTCGACCACGGTCTGGCCGCTCTCGATCGCCTGTAGCGCAGCGAATCGCTGCTGCGGGTGGCTGCGGTAGTCGAGTCCGAGCGCCGCTTCGTTGCCGTTGAGCGGGTGGATCATCCTCACCACCAGGTCGGGGGCTGCGGCGACATTGCGCAGCAGCTGTTGGTGCTTGGTGAGGTCGGTGACGATCTCGGTGAAGGCGGTCTGGTCGAGATCGGGCTGGGAGGCGATCAGGGCGCTCAGTGCGCGGGTGAGTAGCAGGTCGCTCTGCAGCATGCCCTCGAGTCGGCCGCGCAGCGCCGAGACGCGATCGACGACGGAGTGACGGAGGAGCTCCTGCCGGTGGGCCGTGGCGAAGTGATCGAGCAGCCCCGTGGTCGCCAGAATCGGCGCCATCACCAACACGACCGCCAGCGGATGTTGCCAGCGGTGGGGTGCGCCGTGGGGGGCAGGGGGGGGCGGCGACTCCATGAGTCAGGTGTTGTTGATGTGTGCTGGGCCACCAATTGATTTGGCTCGGTGGTGCTGATGAGCCCTGGTTGGTGGTGAGACTCGAAGATCGTTGCTGAGCTTGGTACGCATGGCTTCCTCGGGACAGGAGTGCTATCGACTAGCATAATCCACACCTTGCACAGGGCGCCGGTGGACTGGCGCGCTGACGGGGTGATACCGTCGACACTATTTTCATCCATTGCAATCGCTCAACGGGGCTGCCAGCCTCTCATGCATATCGTCGATGGTGTCCTCTCCATGCCGGTCCTGCTCGGCTCCGGTGTCCTGGCGCTCGCCGGGGTCGGTCTCGGGCTGCGCGCGCTCGACGAGTCGAGCATCCCGCGCGCCGGGCTGCTCACCGCTGCCTTCTTCTCCGTCTCCCTGATTCATATCCCGTTGGGACCGACCAGTGCGCACCTGTTGCTGACCGGGCTGATGGGCGTGCTGCTCGGCTGGGCGGTGTTCCCCGCGATCTGTGTCGGCCTGCTGCTGCAGGCGCTGTTCTTCGGCTATGGCGGGGTGACGGTGCTCGGCGCCAATACCCTCAATCTGGCGCTGCCGGCGTTGCTCTTCGGTCTGGCCGGCCGCGCCGTGTTGGCGCGGCTGCGCCCCGCTGCCCTGTCCTGGTGGGTGATGCCGCTCGGTGCCTTGGTCGGGGCCGGCGCCTTCGCCGGCTCGGCGTTGCTGGTGGCCGGGTCGCTGGCGGCCAGCGGCGAGGGGTTCTGGGCGGCGGCCCGTCTGGCGCTGATCGCGCAGCTGCCGGTGGCGCTGATCGAGGCGGTGGTGACGGCCGCGGCACTGCGACTGCTGTGGACGGTTCGGCCCGAGCTGCTGGCGCGATCGGCGCGCGCCTGCTGAGGCGATGCCGGGGAGCCGTGCCGGTGCCGCGTCGCGCGGGCCCGATCCTCGGGTGCGGCTGCTCTGCTGTCTGGGCTGGGCGCTGGTGGTGGTGGGGCTGGAGGGCTGGGCGGCGCTGTCTGCTGCCTTGCTCGCCGGCGTGCTGCTGACACGGTGGGCGGGCATCGCGCCGCGCCGTCTGGTGCGCCTGGTGCTGGTCTTCGAGGGCTTGATGCTGCTCACCCTCGGGCTGTTGCCCTTCACCGTTCCGGGGCAGCCGCTGTGGCAGGGCGGTGGGTTGGTGCTCAGCGAGCAGGGACTGACCCTCGCCGGGGTGATCGCCGCGCGCGCCAGCGCGGTGGCGCTGGTGACGTTGGCGCTGCTCGCCGGGGTCGGCGCGGACGGGCTCGGCGCGGCGCTGCGCGCCCTGCGGGTGCCCGGTGCGCTGATCGAGTTGCTGTTGCTCAGCGCGCGCTATCTCGATGTGCTCGCGCGCGAGCAGGCGCGGTTGCGCGCGGCGATGCGCGCCCGTGCCTTTCGTCCACGCAGCGATCTTCATACTTTGACCAGCTATGGTTTCCTCGTCGGGATGCTGTTGGTGCGCGCGCTCGAGCGCGCCGAGCGGGTGGGAGCGGCGATGCGCTGTCGAGGTTATGCCGGGCGCATGCCGCTACCCGAACTGGCGCCGCTGCGTGGCGCTGATCTCGGGTTCGCGGTCGGGTTTGCGCTGCTGCTGGCGGTGTTGATGGTGCTGGAGCATGGTTGAAGGAGATGGCGTGAGCGCGCGCGCCGGCTCGCCGCCGGCACGCGCCGAGCTGGTGGGAACGGGCGCGCGCGCGGTGTTGCGTCTCTCCGGCGAGTGGCGGCTGGCCGGCGCCCCGCCAGCGGCCGAGGTGGTGGTGGCGCGTCTTGCGCGCGCGCAGGTGAGTGAGCTGGCCTTCGACACCACAGGTCTCGGGGGCTGGGACTCGAGCCTGCCGAGTCTGCTGCTGGCGGTGCGCGCGCACTGCCGGGCGCACGACATCGAACTGGCGCCTGCAGGACTACCCGAGGGGGTCGGCGCGCTGCTGACGCTGGCCGAGGCGGTGCCCCTGCAGTCCGCGCCTCCCATCGATGCGCGCCCGCGCGTGCGCCCGCTGGCCCGGCTCGGCAGGCGGGTGATCGACGCGTCGCGTGCGAGCGGGGCGCTCTTCGCCTTCGTCGGCGAGGTGGTGCTGGCGCTGGGGCGACTGGCGCGGGGGCGGGGGCGCTTCAGACGCGCCGAGTTCTGGCTGATCGTCCAGCAGGTCGGCGCCGAGGCGCTGCCGATCGTCAGCCTGGTGAGCTTCCTGGTCGGGCTGATCCTCGGGTATATCGGCGATCAGCAGCTGGCGCGCTTCGGCGCGCGCATCTATGTCGCCGACCTGGTGGGGCTGGCGGTGGTGATGCAGATCGGCGCCCTGGTCACCGCCATCGTGCTCGCCGGACGTACCGGCGCGGCCTTCGCCGCCCAGCTCGGCAGCATGCAGGCCAACGAGGAGATCGACGCGCTGCGCACCCTGGGGATCGACCCGGTCGAGTTCCTGGTGCTGCCCAGGCTGCTCGCGCTGATCGCGATGACCCCGCTGCTCGCGCTCTATGCCGATCTCATGGGCATCCTCGGCGGCGCCTTCGCCGCCGCCGTGGTCGGTGGCATCAACCCCACCGAGTACGCGGTGCAGACCGTCCAGGCGGTGGGCTGGAACCACTTCGTCCAGGGTCTGATCAGCGCCGGGGTCTATGGCGCGGTGGTCGCCGTCTCCGGCTGTCTGCGGGGGATGCAGAGCGGGCGCGACGCGGCGGCGGTGGGCGCGACCACCACCTCGGCGGTGGTCACCGCGATCCTTCACATCGTCATCGCCGCGGCGGTGCTGACGGTGCTGTTCGACGCGGTGGGGCTGTGAGCGCGCGGGCGCAGATCCGTCTCGAGGGGCTGAGCGTCGGCTATGGCGGGCGCGCGGTGCAGCGTGATCTCGATCTGGAGATCCGGCGCGGCGACATCTTCGTGATCATGGGCGGGAGCGGTTGCGGCAAGAGTACGCTGATGCGCGCCATGACCGGGCTGTTGGCGCCGCTGGCCGGGCGTATCCTGTTCGACGGCGAGTCGTTCTGGGAGGTCTCGCCGGCGGCGCGCGCGCGTCGCATCCGCCGTCACGGGGTGATGTATCAGGGCGGGGCGCTGTGGAGTTCGATGACGCTGGAGGAGAATGTGGCCTTGCCGTTGCAGCAGTACACCGACCTCGGACCGCGCCAGGTCCGTGAGCTGGTCGACTACAAGCTCGCGCTGGTCGGGCTGGGCGGGTGCGGGGCGCTCTATCCGGCCGAGATCAGCGGCGGCATGCGCAAGCGCGCCGGGGTGGCGCGGGCGATGGCGCTCGACCCCGAGGTGCTGTTCTTCGACGAGCCCTCGGCGGGGCTCGATCCACTGAGCGCACGCCTGCTCGACGAGCTGATCGTCGAACTCAAGCACAGTCTCGGCACCACCATGGTGGTGGTCACCCATGACCTGGCGAGCATCTTCGCCATCGCCGACGAGGCGGTCTTCCTCGATGTCGAGCGCGGCACCATGCTCACCACCGGTGACCCGCGCTGGTTGCGCGATCATGCCGCCGATGCGCGGGTGCGCGCCTTCCTGCGCCGGGGGGTGGTATGAGTCGTCGCGCCAGCCCCACCCTGATCGGCGCCTTCGTGCTCGGCGCGCTGGCGCTGTTGGTGTTGGCGCTGATCCTCTTCGGCGGCGGCGCGCTGTTCCGTGAGCGGGTCGGCCTGCTGACCTATTTCCCCGGCTCGGTGCAGGGGCTGTCGGTCGGCGCCGAGGTGCAGTTCCAGGGGGTGACGGTGGGGCAGGTGACCGCCATCGAGCTGGACTTCTCACCCAGCGACGGTGCGGTGCGCATCCCGGTGCGCTACGAGGTCTGGCCCGAGCGGGTGCGTATCAGTCAGGGTACCGAGCCGCGTGATGCGCGCGTGGTGCTGCGCGAGCTGGTGGCGCGGCGCGGGCTGCATGCCCGGCTCGAGTCGCTGAGCTTCGTCACCGGTCAGTACGTGGTCGCGTTGAACCTCGATCCGGCGCTGGTCGACGAGGTTCCCGCGGTGGCCGCCGCCGCGGGCGGGGACGATGTGGTGGTGCCGGCGCTGCCGGCAATCCGCGATCAACTCGGCGAGATGCTGGGGAACCTGCGTCTGGACGAGCTGGTCGATGAGGCGAGCGCTGCCTTGCGCGGTCTCGGCACCTTGCTCGGCTCGGACGAGGCCGGCGCACTGATGGGCAATCTCGACGCCACCCTGACCGGAATCCGCGCCCTGGCCGAGACCCTGGAGCGGCGGCTGCCGCCGCTCGTCGGACGGCTCGACCAGACCCTGGTCGCCTATGAGCGCCTGGCGCGGCGTATCGATGGCGAGGTGGTGCCGGTGGCCACCCGTATCGGTGAGACCAGCGCGGCCCTGACCCGGCTGGCCGAGACGCTCGAGGCCGAGGTCGGACCGCTCTCCGGTGCCGCGCGCAGCACCCTGGGGCAGGCCAGCCAGACGTTGCGTCATCTCGATGGACTGGTCGAGGATGGGCGTGGCACCCGCGTGCGACTCGACCGCGCGCTCGCCGAGCTGACGCGCTCGGCGCGTGCGCTGCGCGAGCTGGCCGACTATCTGGAGCGCCACCCCGAGGCGTTGCTGCGCGGCAAGTGAGTGCTCAGTCCGGTGACGCGGGCGTGGTGACGGCCTGCGCCTGGATGTCCTGGGTCTGGGGTGACTGGGGCGCGAGTGTGGTCTGGACCCCGCCGAAGAGGACGGCGGCGAGTGCCAAGGCTCCGAGAATACCCATGTTACGGCTCCTGGGTTGGTGGTGGATCGCATCGAAGAATCTCACCGTCCCTGGCGTGGATCGGTCGAGTCAATAATATAAGAATGCACTAATATTTTGAACCCATCTCGATGGAGGCTTGCCATGACCGACTCCGGGGGGACCAGGGATGGACGCCGGCGCGCCCGCCCGATCCTGATCTGGACGATCGTCGCGGTGCTGGTCGCGCTGCCGGCCGCCTGGCTGGGGGGGCGTGGACTGCTGAGTGGTCTCGGTGCCGATGCACGCTGGGCCGATCCCGATCCGCATTGCGATCTCGCCAGCCGCGACTGCACGCTGGCCCTTCCCGGCGGTGGCGAGGTCCGTCTGGCGGTAGCACCGCGCGACCCCATCCCACTGGTCACGCCCTTGCGGCTGCGGGTGGAGGTCGAGGGGCGCGAGGTCGGCGCGGTAGCGGTCGACTTCGTCGGCGTCGACATGGAGATGGGCTATAACCGCGCGCAACTCGACCCCATCGGCGCGTCGCGTTTCGCTGGCGAGGCCATGCTCCCGGTCTGTGCGCGCACCCTGATGCGCTGGGAGGCGCGGGTGCTGCTCGAGACCGCGGACGGCCTGCTCGTCGCCCCCTTCCGCTTCGAGACCCGGCGTTAGCCTTCAGCCGCCAGCCGCCAGCCGCCAGCCGCCAGCCGCCAGCCGCCAGCCGCCAGCCGCCAGCCGCCAGCCGCCAGCCGCCAGGATTCAACCGCAAAGCCGCGAAGCACGCAAAGTGAGTGACGTGTGATGTCGGCGTGAGGCCACAGGCGGCGCGGGTCCGCACCCACTGGCGGCTGATCGCTGACGGCTGGCGGCTTATTCCCCTTTGCCCCCTTCGCGCCTTTGCGGTTCCGCTCCTCTGATAGCTGGTAGCTGGTAGCTGCAAAAAGAACGCCGCCCGACCCCGAGGGATGCGAGCGGCGCAGGGAGAACTCGGGGGCCTGGTGGTGGCCAGGGTGGTGGCCAGGCCCGGTGCGGTCGCCACGTTCCTGTGGCGGTCGACCGCGGGTGGTCAGGTCGGGTTCAGCTGACCCATTCGTAGAGTTCGATCGCGGTCGGGTCGCAGCTGCAGCAGCCGCTGCAGGGGGTGCCGCCGGGCAGCTTGCGCACCCGGCCCTTGCGTTCGAGCAGCTCGAGCATGCCGCGCAGCGCCTCGGGGTCGGTATCGAACCGGTAGGAGAGGTCGCGCAGCGCGGCGCGCCCCTGGGTGCGCAGATGACTGGTGAGATCGGACATGATCATGGGTGTCCCTCCGTCGGTTCAGGCCGGGTCGCGCGCCGGGGTGGCGAGTGCCGGATCACGTCGCGACCACCAGCGCATCCCCAGCACGGTGGCGAGGAAGAGCGCGGTCATGATGCCGATCCAGATCGACGAGCTGACCGGGTCGCGGGCGAAGATGGCTGCCTGGTAGAAGATGGTCGCGCTCACATACCCCAGGCCGGTGGTCCAGAGGGCGGCGAACAGCGCCCAGCCGCCACTGGTCTCGCGGGCGATGGCGCCGATGGCGGCCACGCAGGGGAAATAGAGCAGGATGAACAGCAGATAGGCGAAGGCCCCGGCGGCGCCGTCGAAACGCTCGTGCATGGCGCCGAAGGTGGCGCTGGTGACCTCCTGCTCGGCAGCGGCCAGTTCGGGGTCGCTGACCTCGCCGATGCCGACGCCGAGCGGGTCGGACCAGGTGCCGAGCGCATCGCCCAGTGCCGCCGGGATGGTGGCGAGCGCCTCGGTGAGACCGGCGCCGAGGTCGTAGGGCGCGGCCTCCTCGTCGCTCGCCTCGGGGTCGGCGCCGAGCGCCGAGTAGGTGGCGTCCAGGGTGCCGACCACCGCTTCCTTGGCGAGCACGCCGGTGAAGATGCCGACGGTGGCCGGCCAGTTCTCGGCGTCGAGACCCATCGGCGAGAAGGCCGGAGCGATGGTGCGACCGATCTCGGCGAGCATCGAGCTGTCGCTGTCCTCGTTGCCGACGCTGCCGTCGGTGCCGAGGCTGTTGAGCACGTTGAGCACCAGCACCATCGGCACGATCACCTTGCCGGCGCGGAACATGAAACCGCTGGTGCGCTCCCAGGTGCGGCGCAGCACGCCGCCGAGGGTCGGCAGGTGATAGGGCGGCAGCTCCATCACGAAGGGCATCGCCTGGCCCTCGAGCAGGGTGCGCTTGAGCAGGAAGCCGGTGAGCACGGCGGCGAGGATGCCGATCAGATAGAGTCCGAAGACGACGTTCTGACCGCCGACCGGGAAGAAGGCGGCGGCGAACAGGGCATAGACCGGCAGCCGCGCGCCGCAGGACATGAAGGGTGCCATCAGTACGGTGAGGATGCGGTCGCGCGGCTGCTCCAGGGTGCGCGCGGCCATGATCGCCGGCACGTTGCAGCCGAAGCCGACGAGCAGCGGCACGAAGGACTTGCCGGGCAGTCCGATCGAGCGCATGAAGCGGTCCATGACGAAGGCCGCGCGGGCCATGTAGCCCGAGTCCTCCAGCACCGACATGAACAGATAGAGGAAGGCGATCACCGGGATGAAGGTGGCCACCACCTGGATACCGCCGCCGATGCCGTCGGCCAGCCCGAGGACCGCCCACTCCGGGGTGCCGAGACCGGCGAGCAGGTGCGCCACGCCGTCGACGAAGAGGGTGCCGGCGGCGATGTCGAAGAAGTCGATGAAGGCCCCGCCGATGTTGATGGTGAACATGAACATCAGGTACATCACCGCGAGGAAGATCGGGATGCCCAGGGCGCGGTTGAGGATCACCCGGTCGATGCGGTCGGAGAGGCTGCGCGGCATCTCGCCGCTCTGTGTCAGCGAGGCCTGGGTGACGGCGTGGGCGAAGCCGTAGCGGGCGTCGGCGATGAGGATGTCGATCTGCTCGGCGTCCTCGCCGAGCAGTGCGGCGACCTCGTGCGCGGGCACGGTGTCGCCGATCAGCTCGCGGGCGAGGTCATCGCCTTCGAGCAGACGGGTGGTCAACCAGCGCGCCGGATCGCCGTGCCTGCTGGCGATCGGCTCGATGCGCTCGTGCAACTGCTCGATCACGCGCTCGAGCGCCGGGGCGTAGTCGATCCGCGCCTGCGGGATCGGCGGGTGCTCGACGGCCTGTTGCAACGCCGCGCGCAGGGCGTTGAGCCCGTCGCCGGTGGTCGCCACGATCGGCACCACCGGACAGCCGAGGCGCTCGGCCAGTGCGGCGGCGTCGACCCGCAGCCCGCGCTCGGCGGCGACGTCCATCATGTTGAGCGCGACCACCATCGGTCGCTCCATCTCCAGCAGTTGGGTGGTGAGATAGAGGTTACGCTCGAGGCTGGCGACGTCGACGATGTTGAGGATCAGGTCGGCCTCGCGGGCGTGGACGAAGTCGCGGGCGATGCGCTCGTCGAGCGAGACCGCGCCCTCGCTGACATCCAGCGAGTAGGTGCCGGGCAGGTCGATGAGGGTGTAGTCGGCCCCCTCGAAACGGAAGTGACCGGTCTTGCGTTCGACCGTCACCCCGGGCCAGTTGCCGACGCGCTGACGCGAGCCGGTCAGCGCGTTGAACAGGGTGGTCTTGCCGCAGTTGGGATTGCCGATGACCCCGATGCTGTGCGTCGTTGATGTCGTCATGCCCGCTCGACCTCCAGGATGGCTGCCTCCTCGCGGCGCAGGGTCACGCGGGTGCCGCGCACCCGCACCTCCACGGGATCGCCCATCGGGGCCACCCGGACCACCTCCAGGGCGGCCCCCGGGGTCAGTCCCATCGACAGCAGCTTGCGGCGGTAGGCATCGGCGCCCGGGCGATAGCCGCGGACGGCCCCGTGGTCTCCGACGACGAGGTCTTTCAGGGTCGTGTTCATGGTGACGTCTTGAGCGGTTGCAGTGGAGTGCGGACGGCGTGAGGGGTCGAGGCTCAGGCGGTGGCGGCGTCGGTGACCAGGATCTTGGCGGCCATGCCGCCGCCGAGTGCGATCCGGGTCTCGCCGCGGGCGACGATCAAACCGCCGCCCTGGCGCTGGACGACACGCAGTTCGGCACCCTGGTTGAGCCCGAGCTCGGTGAGTCGGCGCACCAACTGGCGACCGCCCAGTAGGTTGCAGACCCGCACCAGGGTGTCGTTGTCGGCCATGGTGAGCGGATAGGAGGGGTGCGGGGACTGCTGCTGAAGGGGGAGCGAAGTCGGTGCCATGTGCATGCGGGTGCCGCCTCGTGCGTCAATAAGAATGATTCGCAGCATATTCCTCCGGCTGCTTTATTGCAAATCGTTCTCAATGACGGGGTTCGGACGGTCTCCGCGCCGATCAGCCGAGCAGCCGGGCGAGATAGAAGCCGGCGGCGCCGACCAGGGTGCACAGCACCACGCCCCACAGGGTGTCGACCAGCACCAGGCGTAGCGGCCAATCGGGCAGCGTGGCCATGTTGGTCAGCTCGTAGGTGATGTAGGTGAAGAAGCCGAAGCCGGCGGCCAGCAACAGGGTCCTGTCGAGCGAGCCCGCCTCCACGCCGGGGAGGATCGCCATCACCAGGATGCCGGCGACATAGATGAGATAGAAGGCGATGGCCGCCGGCCAGCGGGTGGTGTCGGCGAGCAGATGAGCGAGCTGAGCGCGGTAGAAGCCGCGCGCGACCACCCCCAGCCACAGCAGGTCGATGGCCATGAAGACCGTGAAGGTGAGCAGATAGAGCTTGATGACGAACCACGGACCCATGACGCGCTCCCGGGGTGATGATGGGCCTTCGTCGATGCCGGGAGGCAGCCCCCGGCCTCGGCCTCGATCAGTGTTCCGGCAGTGTCTGCAGGAAGTCGGTGAGGGTCGCGACGAAGGCCTGTGGCGACTCCTCGTGTGGCAGGTGGCCGCTGTCGGCGATGACTTCAAGCCGGGCGCCGGGGATGGCCGCGGCGATGCGCTCGCTCTCGGCGACCTTGACCGTCTGGTCGTGGGCGCCGGTGACCACGAGCGTGGGCGGCGTGACCCCGGCGAGTCGGGGTTCGAGCCCGAGCTTGCGGGTGGCGAGGAACAGCTCCCAGAAGGCGCGCGGCCAGGGGCCCTGCATCATGTCGGCGCGGAAGGCGGCGAGCACCTCGGGGTCGAGCCGCTCGGGGCGGTACCAGAAGGCGCGGATCGCCTTGTCGTAGAGCCGTGCGATCAGTCGGCCCATCAGCCAGGAGAAGAAGGGCGTGAGGGCGCGCATCAGCGGCTTGACGAAGCCGGGGATCTCGCTGGTGGCGTAACCGCTGAGGATCATCGCGTCGACCAGCGCCAGCGCCTCGACCCGCTCGGGGTGTTCGAGCGCGGTCATCAGCGCCAGGGTGCCGCCGGTGGAGTTGCCCACCAGCACCGCGCGCTCGAAGCCGAGCGCCGGGATCAGCGCAGCGATCAGCGCGCTCTGGTCGTGGGCACTGTAGCCGGGTTGGCCGTCGGCGCCGGGCAGCGGTTTGGAGCTGGCGCCGAAGGCGGGGCGGTCGAAGGCGACCACGGTGTAGCCGGCCTCGGCCAGCGGCGCCATCACCGCGCGCCAGGAGCGCAGGCTGAGGAAGCTGCCGTGCAACAGCAGCAACAGCCGGGGGCCGTCGCCGAGACGGCGGTAGTGGAGACGGAAGCCGTTGCAGTCGATGAACCGGGCGGTGTCGGCGGCCGGGTCGGTGGGGGCGATTGGATCCATGACGATGATGCTCTCGCTCTCGGGGTTGCGGGCGGCGCCGTGGCCGCTCGGGGGGTCAGGGGGCGGGCGCCGGGGTGCGGTCGAGATAGGCGCGCGCGGCGTCCGCGTCGAGCTGGATCTGGTGCTTGAGCGCCTCGAAGGAGGCGAAGCGCTGCTCGTCGCGCAGCTTGAGACAGAACTCGACCTCGACCTGACGCCCGTAGATGTCGGCGGCGAAGTCGAACAGATGGACCTCGAGCTGATGGGCGCGCCCGTCGACCGTGGGGCGGGTGCCGATGTTGGCGACCCCGGGGCGGGGCGCGGGGCCGAGTCCGTGCATCCGCACCGCGTAGACGCCGTGCAGCGGGCTGACCCGGCGGTGCAGGTCGATGTTGGCGGTGGGGAAGCCGATGGTGCGTCCGCGCTTGTCGCCGTGACCGACCCGTCCGGCGATTCGATAGGGCCGCCCGAGCAGGTGCTCGGCCTGCTCGAGATCGCCGCGGGCGAGCGCCTCGCGCACCCGGGTGCTGCTGATGCGCTCCTCGGCGTGGGTCACGGTATGGAGGTTCTCCAGGCTGAAGCCGTGTGCCGCGCCCATGCGCCGGAGCAGCGCGAAGTCGCCCGCGCGACCGTGACCGAAGCGGAAGTCGTCGCCGACGAGCAGGTGATTGACCCCCAGCCCCTCGATCAGCAGCTCGTGCACGAAGCGCTCGGCCGGCATCGCCGCGAGCCTGGGGCCGAAGCCGAGCACCATCACCCGCTCGATGCCGCAGTGGGCGATCGCCGCGAGCTTCTCGCGCAGCCGGGTGAGCCGCGCCGGCGCGGTCTCCGGCGCGAAGCACTCGAGCGGCTGCGGCTCGAAGGTGATCACGGTCGCCGGCAGCCCGAGCGCGCGCCCCTGTTCGAGCAGACGCTGGAAGATGCTGCGGTGTCCGAGGTGGACGCCGTCGAAGTTGCCGATGGTGGCGACACAGCCCCGGTCGCCGGGACGCAGGTTGTGAAGACCGCGGATAAGCCTCATGGCAGCAGTGCAGGGAACAATGGGCAAAGGTGCTGAGTATACGCGTCGTGGGGCGACGATGGGGCGTGAGAGGCTCAGCCGCCAGCCGCCAGCCGCCAGCCGCCAGCCGCCAGCCGCCAGCCGCCAGCGAGGGATCGAACCACAAAGGCGCCAAGGACGCCAAGGGGGTGAGACGTAGGCTGGGATGAGTGACCAAGCGAAGACCGCGCGCATCGGCATCCGGCCTGTCGGTTATAGCCGCCAGCGATCAGCCCCCAGCCCGCAGCCGCCGGAGGGGAAGGGTGACCGCCATGATCATCGATTGATCCTTCCTCTCCCTTCGCGTGCTTTGCGGCTTTGCGGTTCAATCCGCTGGCCGCTGGTGTCAGCGCCGTCGCTCGGGGGCGGCGAGGTGGCGCGGACGCACGCCGGCGAGGAGGACGAGGGCAGCGTAGAGGGTGGCGCCGGCGAGGATGGCGCCGCCGAGGTGCCAGGCCCGGTCCCAGGGGGCGAGCGCGCCCCAGTCGAGTGTGCCGAGCGCCCAGTGCAACATCCCGGCCATCGCCAGGCTGGCGCCGAGCACCGCGGCGCCGAGCGCGGGCCAGCCCGGGCGCGGGCGGTAACTGCCGTCGCGTCTCAGCGCGCGCAGCAGCAGCAGGGCGTTGAGCAGGGCCGCTAGGGTGGTGGCCAGCGCCAGTCCGGCGTGTCCGAGCGGCCCCATCAGCGCGAGGTCGAGCACCAGGTTGATCCCGAGGGCGATCAACGCGATCCGCACCGGGGTGCGGGTGTCGTGGCGGGCATAGCAGCCGGGGGCGAGCACCTTGATCGCGATGAAGGCGAGCAGGCCGAGTGCATAGGCGCTCAGCGCCCTGGCGGCGTGGGTGACATCGGTGTCGCCAAAGGCGCCGGACTGGAACAGGGTGGCGATCAGCCCCTCGGCGAGCACCGCGAGCCCCACCGCCGCCGGCAGTCCGAGCAGCAGCGTCCAGCGCAGTCCCCAGTCGAGGGTGGCGGAGAAGCGTCGTGCGCTTGCCGCGCCGCTGCCACGGGTGAGTCGGGGCAGGATGACCACCCCGAGCGCGGCGGCGAGCAGCCCGAGCGGGAACTCCATCAGCCGTTCGGCGTAATAGAGCCAGGAGATGCTGCCCGGGGTGAGGAAGGAGGCGAGCAGGGTGTCGAGCAGCAGGCTGAGCTGGACCACCGAGACGCCGAGCAGCGCCGGTCCCAGGCGGCGCAGGATGCGCCGCACCACCGGCGAGTCGAGGGCGAGGCGCGGGCGTGGCAGCAGGCCGAGCCGGGCGAGCGCCGGGAGCTGCAGCGCGAGCTGTGCGGTGCCGCCGAGCAAGACCCCCCAGGCCAGCGCGAGCACCGGACGCTCGAGTCGGGGGGCGAGCAACAGCGCCGCGCCGATCAGCGCCAGGTTGAGCAGCACCGGGGTGAAGGCGGGTACGGCGAAGCGCTCGTGACAGTTGAGCACCGCACCGGCCAGCGCGGTGAGGCTGATCAGCAGCACATAGGGCAGGGTCAGGCGCAGCAGCTCGGCGGCGAGGGCGAGCTGGTCGGTGTCCGCGCCGAAGCCGGGGGCGAAGAGCAGGATCAACAGCGGCGCGACGAGGGTACCGAGCGCGGTGAAGAGCACCAGCAGCAGCCCCAGGGTGCCGGCGAGTTCGTCGACGAGTCGTGTCAGGCCGGCGCGCCCGCCGTGGCGACGGCGTTCCTCCAGTGCCGGTACCAGGGCTGCGGCGAAGGCGCCCTCGGCGAACAGCCGGCGGAGGAAGTTGGGGATCTTGAAGGCGACGAAGAAGGCATCGGTGGTGGCGTCGGCGCCGAAGGCACGGGCGATCACCAGATCGCGGACGAAGCCGAGGATGCGCGAGAGCAGGGTGTTGCCGCCGACCACGAGTGCTGAACCGGAGAGCGATGACACCTGGCGGGACTCCTCGTGAAATCGCACATTATAATGGCGCAAGAAGCATTTAGCGCATCAAGGTCCTTGACAATGGACAGAGATGGCGGAAGAATGCTCGGTCTTTATCCGCTCTTAAGATCAATTCGCCGGATTTCCAGGAGACCCCCGTTGGCCAACTCAGCACAAGCCCGCAAGCGCGCCCGTCAGGCCGAAACCCGCCGCCAGAGCAACATGGCGCAGCGCAGCACGTTGCGCACCTTCGTCAAGAAGGTGATCAAGGCCATCAAGGCGGGCGACAAGGAAGCAGCCGTCCAGGCCTTCCAAGACGCCGCTCCCCGTATCGATCGTGCCGCCCGCAAGGGTCTGATCCACGCCAACAAGGCCGCTCGTCACAAGAGCCGCCTGAACGCACACATCAAGGCGATGGGCTGATCCGTCGAAGCAACCGCTTCCGGCACCGAAAAAACCGGCCACTGGCCGGTTTTTTTGTGTCCGCGTCCCGGCGCTCCGGCGCCCGCTCCGGGCGCGCAGTCCGGACCTCGGGCGTACCCCATCAGGCCCGCTCGCCGGTCGGGCGCCGATAGGCAAGCGCCAGCAGCAAGGCCCCGGCGAGGATCATCGGCAGGGTGAGCAGCTGGCCCATGGTCAACCAGCCGAAGGCGAGATAGCCGAGATGGGCGTCTGGCAGGCGCACGAACTCGACACTGAAGCGCGCCGCCCCGTAGCCGACCAGGAACAGCCCGGAGACGGCCATGGTCGGGCGCGGCCGGCTGGAGAACAGCCACAGCACGACGAACAGCACCAGCCCCTCGAGCAGCGCCTCGTAGAGTTGCGAGGCGTGCACCGCCGGGCTCAACAGCGTGGTGGCCGGCTGGTCGAGACACTGGCGGGGAAACTGCTCGCAGGGCAGCTGAAACCCCCAGGGCAGATTGGTGCGGTGTCCCCAGAGTTCGCCGTTGATGAAGTTGCCGATCCGCCCGGCGAGCAGACCCAGCGGCACCAGCGGGGCGAGGAAGTCGGTGGCCTGGAAGAAGGTCAGGCCCTGGCGGCGCGCGAACAGCGCGGTGGCGATCAGCACCCCGAGCAGCCCGCCGTGGAAGGACATGCCGCCCTCCCAGACCCGGAGCAGGGCCAGCGGGTCGGCGGCTACCTGGTCGAGCCCGTAGAACAGCATGTAGCCGAGCCGCCCGCCGAGGATCACTCCGATCACCCCGTAGAAGATCAGGTCGTCGACCATGACCCCGCTCCAGCCGCTGCCGGGACGGGCGGCACGCCAGCGTCCCAGCCCCCAGGCGGCGGCGAAGCCGAGCAGGTACATCAGGCCGTACCAGTGGATCTGGAGCGGGCCGAGGGCGAGGGCGACGGGATCGATGTCGGGGTAGGTCAGCATGAGGGCGATGGTCTCACTCGGGGATGGCGGTTGGATGAATGCTCAGCGGCGCTGCTGACGGCGCGACTTGTCGGGGTTGCGCAGCAGCACGTAGAGCGCGCCGGTACCGCCGTCGCGTCGCGTCGCCGAGCAGAAGGCGAGGACCTGATCGTAGAGCCGCAGCCAGTAGTTGAGCTTCTGCTTGAGCACCGGCTGGTTGCCCGATGAACGGTAGCCCTTGCCGTGGATGATGCGCGCGCAACGGATCCGGCGATGTCCGCACTCGGCGAGGAAGTCGCCGAGCAGCGCCTTGGCGTAGGTGGCGTTGAGGCCGTGCAGGTCGACCTCGAGCCCGACCTCGATGGCGCCGCGCTGCAGCTCGCCGAGCACCCTGCGCTGGATTCCGGGGCGCGAGAACAGCAGGTACTCCGGGGTCTCGAGATTGACCTCGGAGAGTCCCGCGATGGGTTCCGGATCATCGAGCTCGGGTTCGCGCGGGCGCGGCACGGGCGGCGGTCGGCGCCGCTCGCTCGGTGGTGGCGTCTCGACCTCCAGCCGGGTGACCTCGCCGACCGTTTGCAGGAACAGCTCCACATCGGCTTGCTCGATCTGTCTCTTCATGCGGGGGTCCGGGCTGTGGGTTGTCCTGGGCATTGAATGAGGATGGCCGTGGCCAGGCGCGGGGCAGTATATCAGGGGCGCGCGCCGGGGCACGGGTGTCGGCGCCGCGCCTTTTGCGTATGATCTGCGCTCATCCTGCCGCTCTGTCACCCGGTCCCTGTCCGCGTCTCCGGGGGCGTCGGCGCCGACGCTGGCGTGCCCCGTCAGCCTGTCCGCATCCATCTCAGTAATCGACAGACAACCAACGCATGAAGATCCTGGTCAGCAACGACGATGGTTATCAGTCACCCGGACTGGTGGCATTGGCCGAGGGGCTGCGCGCGCTCGGCACCGTGCACGTGGTGGCGCCCGAACGCGATCGCAGCGGCGCCAGCAATTCGCTGACGCTCGACGTCCCGCTGCGCGTCAGGCGCCGGCCCAACGGCTACATGAGTGTCGACGGCACGCCGACCGACTGCGTGCATCTGGCGCTCACCGGGCTGCCCGAGATCGAGCCCGATATCGTGGTTGCCGGGATCAATCACGGCCCCAACCTGGGTGACGACGTGATCTACTCCGGCACCGTCGCCGCCGCGACCGAGGGACGCTTCCTCGGGCTGCCGGCGATCGCGGTGTCGAGCGCGGTGCATGCGCCGCGTCATCTCGACAGCGCCGCGCGGGTCGCCGTCGAGCTGGTGTCGCGACTGCGCGAGCGGCCGCTCGAACCGAACCTGATCCTCAACGTCAATGTGCCGGATCTGCCCTATGAGTCGCTCGCCGGCTTTCGCGCGACGCGTCTGGGGCAGCGTCACAAGGCCGAGCCGGTGGTCGCCGCGCAGGATCCGCGCGGACGGACCATCTACTGGGTGGGGCCGGCCGGCCCGGAGCAGGACGCGGGCGTCGGCACCGATTTCCATGCCGTGCGCAATGGCTTCGTCTCGATCACGCCGCTGCAGGTCGACCTGACCCGACACAGTGCGCTCGAGACCCTTGATCGATGGCTGGACGGCGAACGCCGTTGAGCGTCTGTCGCCCCACCCCTTGTCTATCGCGCGTCGACACCCATTGAAGGATGACTGGAGGCGACACTGTGGTGACTTGTCCCCGAGGAATGGCCCCCGACCGTACCCCGAGCAGGCGCTCCGGGATCGGGTGGCTGGTGCTGCTGGCGCTGGTCTCGGCGCTCGGGCTCGGTGGTTGTGGCTCGACCGGGCCGGCGCCGGTCTATGACTGGGACTGGCAGGGTCCGGTTCCCGACGGCTTCTATCTGGTGCGCCCCGGCGACACCCTCGGCGAGATCGCCGCGCGACGCGGCCAGCGGCTGCGCGCCCTAGCCGAGTGGAACCGACTCGAGGCGCCTTACACCATCTATGCCGGGACCCTGTTGCGGATCGACCCCCCGACCGGTGCACGGGCCCGTTCCGGTCCTCCGGCACGCGCCGTGACGCAGCACGCCGGCGCCGACAAGGCGACGACACCGCCCCGTCGGCCGTCGTCGTCCAGGCCGGTGGTCGCGCGCGTCGACACCAGCCCGGCGGGCGCGCCGGGGAGTCGTCGGGCCGCTTCCGGGGTGGACTGGGAGTGGCCGATCGACGGTCCCGTGGTGCAGGACTTCCGCAACGCCGACCGCACCCGCCAGGGGATCCGCATCGGTGGTCGCGTGGGTCTGCAGGTGCGTGCCGCGGCACCCGGCAAGGTGGTCTACAGCGGTAGTGGACTCAAGGGATACGGCAACCTTATCATCGTCAAGCACAGCGAGAAGTATCTGAGCGCGTACGGATTCAACCGCAAGCTGTTCGTCAAGGAAGGGGCGCAGGTCAAGCGCGGCCAGCCCCTGGCCGAGATCGGACAGTCCCCGGATGGCGCCTATCTGTTGCATTTCGAGATTCGCCGCCACGGCACGGCTGTCGATCCGGTACTCTACTTGCCCGTGCGTAAACAACCCCGTTGATTCAACGGAGGGAGAGGTGGATGCCAACCGCCAAAGGTCGACAGGCCCACGACAACCCCAGCGCGACCGAGGACGATGTCCCGGTCTCGGGCTATGAGCGTGACGACGAGGATGGTCAGGAAGAGGGTCGCGACTCTGACACTGTCGATCAGAGCGACGCTGAAAACGATGGTGACAGCGACGGGGCGGGCGAACGGGCGCGCAGTGCGACGACCGCCCGCCTGCCATCGAGTGACGCCGACTTCGACGCCACCCGGCTCTATCTGAACGAGATCGGCGGCTCGAAGCTGCTCACCGCCGAGGAAGAGGTGCACTACGCGCGCCTGGCGCAGGCCGGAGACAATGCCGCGCGTCAGCGGATGATCGTGAGCAACCTGCGGCTGGTGGTGAAGATCGCCCGGCGCTATCTCAATCGCGGTCTGCCGCTGCTCGACCTCATCGAGGAGGGCAACCTCGGGTTGATCCGCGCGGTCGAGAAGTTCGACCCCGAGCGTGGCTTTCGCTTCTCGACCTACGCGACCTGGTGGATCCGTCAGACCATCGAGCGGGCGATCATGAATCAAACCCGCACCGTGCGCCTGCCGATTCATGTGGTCAAGGAGATCAACGTCTATCTCAAGGCCGCACGCCAGCTCGCCCAGCAGCTCGATCACGAGCCGACCACCGAGGACATCGCCGAGCTGCTCGATCGTCCGATCACCGAGGTCAAGCGCATGCTCGGGCTCAACGAGCGCATCGCCTCGGTCGATACCCCCTTCAGCAAGGATGCCGACAAACCGCTCGTCGACATGCTCCAGGACGAGGGCGCCGACGACCCCACCGAACGCATCCAGGACACCGATATCCAGACCAATCTGGAGCACTGGCTGGGCAAGCTCAACGACAAGCAGCGCGAGGTCGTCGAGCGCCGTTTCGGGCTGCACGGCTATGAGCACTCGACCCTGGAGAGCGTCGCCCAGGAGCTCGGTGTGACCCGCGAGCGGGTGCGTCAGATCCAGATGGACGCGTTGCGCCGGCTGCGTGACATCCTCGAGAAGGAAGGGTTCTCGGTCGACGCGTTTTTCAAATAGTGTTCCTCGTGCATTGAGCACTTTTCGTGACGGTTGCGACATGCCCTGCGTCTTGTCGCATGCCTTTGTGTTTGCTGCACCGATGTGGAATATTGGGCCTTGGCGCTGCGTGGCCACTGCGTGAACGGACGATCTTCGTTGTCGCCGCGTCGTTGATTCGTGTTGCTCCCGCTCCAGTTTCTCCCGGTGTCGTCGTCATGGAACAGTGTCCGCAGTGTGGAAGCTACAACACCCGCAAGTCGCGCTTGCAGTCCGGTGGGCGGAGGGCACGCCCCTGGTTTCGATCCTGGTTTCGCTGCTGTGACTGTGGTGCGCGCTTCCTGAGTACCGACTACCTGCTCATCCAGCAGTGGGCGATGGCTGGCATCGCCCTGGCGGTGATCGGGGGCGCGGGGGTGTGGGCGGCGCTGCGCCAGCCCGATGGCGGCGCGGTCGAACGTGAGCGCCCCGCGTCGGAGGACCCGGTGCTGGCCGTCCTGGCGCCCGAGCCCTATGGTTTTTCGCTTCCCTACGCCAATCCCGAACTGCTGGCAGCGGCCGAGTCCGGCGATGCCGAGGCGCAGTACCAGCTGGGGTTGGCGATCGTGCAGCGGCACTGGGAGCGTGGCGAGCAGCGTCGTCTCGGCGAGGCCGCCGAGTGGGTCGCCAAGGCCGCCGAACAGGGGCACGTGCGCGCCCAGTTGGTGATGGGCGGACTCTACGAGAAGGGACGCGGGGTGATCCAGGACTACGAGTTGGCGCTCGCCTGGTATCGGCGCGCCGCCGCCCAGGGTAATCCCCAGGCGATGGCGCGACTGGGGCGGATGCTGCGTACCGGTCGTGGTGTCGAGAAGAACCTGGTCGAGGCCTATGTCTGGCTGAATCTCGCCTCGGCGCGCGGCGATCCCCATGCCGAGATCGATCGTGACCGGCTGCGCCGCATGCTCTCGACCGAGGAGGTCAATCGCGCCCAGGATCGTTCGCGCCATATCGATCGCGACCTGCCACACCCCACCGGCCCCGTCCAGCCACTGCCGCTCGGCTTCTAGTCCTCGGCGCCATCGCTTGCGCCCTTGCCGACGAGCGGTGCTCCCCGATCCGTCGCGCCGCCCTTGTGCGCATGCCGGGATGGACGCAACTTCTCCGTGTGTGATCCCGCTCCCGCCCGGTTCGCGGCGGCAGTCTTGCAACCGCGCTCGCCGCTGCCAGCGCTTGGAGGACGGCGGTGGGAATTACCTGAGCGTTTTGGTTGACTTTGGGGCGCGGATCCAGTGTTATTTGCCCGGCGGTGTCGGGGCCGACGGCAGCGGATGGATCGGTTTCGAGTCGACCGTCGGGGCGTGATCGGTGGCATCGCCGGGACGCCCGAGCAAGGTGGTGCGCGTTCGCACCTCGGGAGTCGTCACGGATGCGGCGCTTCCCGGCTCATCCATCGTCGTGTCCAGAGGAGCCGTTATGGATGCCAATCTGGAGCAGAAATACGACCTCGACGTCGTACGCTGGTTCACGGTCATGGCCGTGGTCTATCTGGTCGTCGGCGCCGCGGTCGGGGTCTACATCGCCTCCGAGCTCGCCTGGCCGGCGCTGAACTTCGACTCCCCCTATCTCTCCTTCGGGCGGCTGCGCCCGCTCCACACCAACGCCGTCATCTTCGCCTTCGGCGGCTGTACCCTGATGGCCACCGCCTTCTACACCGTGCAACGCACCTGCGGGGTGCGGTTGTGGAGTCCGCGGCTGGCGCGCTTCACCTTCTGGGGCTGGAACCTGGTGATCCTGCTGGCGGTGATCACCCTGCCGCTGGGGCTGACCCAGTCGAAGGAGTACGCCGAGCTGGAGTGGCCGATCGACATCCTCATCGCGGTGGTGTGGCTGGCCTTCACCATCAACTTCATCATGACCATCGCCCGGCGCAAGACCTCGCACATCTATGTGTCGAACTGGTTCTTCCTCGGCATGATGGTGATGATCGTCTATCTCCACGTGGTCAACAGCCTCGCCATCCCGGTCGGGCTGTTCAAGTCCTACTCCATCTTCTCCGGGGTGCAGGACGCGATGATCCAGTGGTGGTGGGGGCACAACGCCGTCGGCTTCTATCTCACCGCCGGCTTCCTCGGCATCATGTATTACTTCGTGCCCAAGCAGGCCGGTCGTCCGGTCTACTCCTATCGCCTCTCGGTGATCCACTTCTGGTCGCTGATGTTCGGCTACGTCTGGCTCGGCGCCCATCATCTGCAGTACACCGCGCTGCCCGACTGGACCGGCTCGCTCGGTGCGGCGGTCTCGATCGCCATGATCATCCCCTCCTGGGGCGGAGCGGTGAACGGCATGATGACCCTCTCCGGGGCCTGGGACCGGTTGCGCACCGACTATGTGCTGCGCTTCCTGATCATCGCCCTGGCCTTCTACGCGATGTCGACCTTCGAGGGACCGGTGATGTCGCTGAAGACCGTCAACGCCCTCTCGCACTACACCGACTGGACCATCGGTCACGTCCACTCCGGGGCGCTCGGCTGGGTCGCCGGTATCTCCATCGGCGCCATCTACCACCTGATGACCCGGCTCTATCACACCGAGATGTACTCGATACGGCTGATCAACCTGCACTTCTGGACCGCCACCATCGGCACCGTGATCTATATCGTCGCGATGTGGGTCTCGGGGATCATGCAGGGGTTGATGTGGCGCGCCTATGACGAGTACGGGACCCTCGCCTACACCTTCGTCGAGTCGGTCGACGCCATGCATCCCTACTACGCGATGCGCGCCACCGGCGGCATGATCTTCCTGTTCGGCGCCGTGATCATGCTGTTCAACGTGCTGATGACCGTGCGCAAGTCGCTCGCCGAGGGCAATCTCGATCGTGCCCGCGCGCTGCCGGCGCCGGCCTGAACCGGAGTTGTCCCATGAGCAGGCAGAAGACCAAGCCGAAGAGCTTCCAGGAGTGGATGGAAGTCAATATCTGGGGGCTGCTGATCGTGCTCGCCCTGGTGCTGTCGGTCGGCGGGCTGGTGGAGATCGTGCCGCTGTTCTACATGAAGAACACCATGGAGCACGCGCGCTTCCCCGAGATCGTCTGGGCCAAGGCCGGCGAGGCGCCGATCGTCACCGTCGATGCCGACGGGCGCGAGCAGTGGAACTGGACCGCGGGCGAGGGGGTGCGTCCCTACACCCCGCTGGAGCTGGTCGGGCGTGATATCTACCAGCGCGAGGGCTGCTACACCTGTCACTCGCAGATGGTGCGCCCCTTCCGCGACGAGAAGGAGCGCTACGGTCACTACTCGCTCGCCTCCGAGTCGATGTTCGACCACCCCTTCCAGTGGGGCTCCAAGCGCACCGGGCCGGACCTGGCGCGGGTCGGCGGCAAGTACTCCGACGCCTGGCACCGCCAGCACCTGCGCGACCCGCGTGCGGTGGTGCCCGAGTCGGTGATGCCCGGCTATCCCTGGCTCGATACCCGCTACCCCAGCGGCTGGCGGATCCAGTGGCACATGCGCGGGCTGCGCTCGCTCGGCGTGCCCTACACCGAGGCCGACATCGAGGCCGCCCCGGCGCTGCTCGAGGGCAAGACCGAGATGGACGCCCTGGTGGCCTATCTGCAGGTGCTCGGCACCATGGTCGCACTCGACGAGGCCAAGACCTACCGTGAATAGCCTCAGCGATTACTTCCACACCGACTGGCAGGCGATGACGGTCAACGACTGGATCGGCACCATCCTCACCGTGGTGGTCTTCGTGCTGATGGTGGTGGCCTACTTCCTGGTCTTCCGCCCGAAGAACCGCGACCGTCTCGAGTCCATGAAGCACATCCCCTTCGATGACGACGACGACGAAGGCACGGGAGCGCGCGATGGCCGACCATAACCCCTTCCCCGGCGAGAACAACACCGGTCATATCTGGGACAGCGACCTGCGCGAGCTGCAGAACCCGCCGCCGCGCTGGTGGATGATCGGCTTCTGGACCTCGATCCTGTGGGTGATCGGCTACACCATCCTCTACCCGAGCTGGCCGGTGGGCGAGGAGCCCACCCCCGGCATCCTCGGCTGGACCCAGATCGAGGAGTACGAGCGGGGGGTGGCGCAGATCGAGGCGCGGCGCGCCGAGTTCGAGTCACGCATCGGCGCGCTCGGGGTCGAGGAGATCCTCGCCGACCCCGGGCTCACCCAGTACACCCTGGCCTCGGCCAAGGTACTGTTCGGCGACAACTGCGCCGCCTGTCACGGCAGCGGCGGTCAGGGCAACCCCGGCTATCCGGTGCTCGCCGACGACGACTGGCTCTATGGCGGCAGCACCGCCAAGCTCACCGAGACCATCACCCAGGGGCGCAAGGGCAACATGCTGGCGCATCAGGACATCCTCAGCGCCGAGGAGGTCGACACCCTGGCGCGCTGGACGGTCGAGATGAGTCAGGGCGAGCCGGGCAGCGAGGCCGGTTGGCAGCTGTTCTCGACCAAGGGCTGCAGCGGCTGTCACGGACCGACGGCCAACGGCGTGCTCGCCGAGCTGCCCGGCGGCGAGGTGATCACCGTCGGCGCGGCCGATCTCACCGACCGCATCTGGCGCTTCGAGCCCGGCGGTTACGAGAGCGCGCGCCATACCATCCTCTACGGCGTCAACCAGTCCGGGGTGGAGCAGACCCGCGAGGCGGTGATGCCCGCCTTCGGGCCGACCGCGCGGGTCGAGGACGTCGAGATCCGCCGTCTCGATCCCCAGGAGATCAAGAAGCTGGTGGTCTACGTGCGCCTGCTCGGCGGTGGTCTCTGAGACGCCGGTGCTTGGTCATGGGGTGCCGCGCCCCAATGCTCTGACCGGTACGCTGCCCCTGACCGCCGAGTCGTGGGGCATCAATCGGGGCGGTCGTGCCCCGTCGCAGCGGGGTCTCGCCCCGAGGGATGTCGATGAGTAGCCGAGATCGCGCCACCGAGGTCGAGGGTCTGTACGCCGAGGCCGCGCAGTGGCATGTCAACGCCGGCGGCGAGACCATCCACGCCAAGCGGCTGGCGGGTCGCTGGCGCACCTTCAAGTGGCTCACCGCCTCGGTCTGGCTGGTGTTCTTCCTCGGACCCTATGTGCGCTGGGACGGTCGTCAGGCGGTGCTCTTCGACATCCCCAACCGTCAGTACCACCTGTTCGGCGCCACCGTGCTGCCGCAGGACTTCTGGATGCTCTCGCTGCTGCTGCTGTTCTTCGCCATCCTGCTGGCGGTGGTGACTGCGGTGGTGGGTCGCGCCTGGTGCGGGTACTTCTGCTTCCAGACGGTGTGGACCGATGTCTTCACCTGGATCGAGGAACGCCTCGAGGGGCCGCCGGCGGCGCGCCGTCGGCTCGACCAGGCGCCGTTCGCCGTCAGGCTGCGGGCGCGCCTGCCCAAGCACCTGCTGTGGCTGGTGATCGGCTGGTTCACCGGCTTCAGCTTCGTCGCCTGGTTCGTCGACGCGCCAACGCTGTGGTGGACCTTCTTCACCGGCGAGGCCGGGGTTGCGGCCTATGTCACCGTGGCTCTGTTCACCGCCGGTACCTATGTGCTTGCCGGCTTCCTGCGCGAACAGGTCTGCTTCTGGCTCTGTCCCTATGCGCGCATCCAGGGGGTGATGCTCGATCCCACCACCCTGGTGCCGGCCTATGACACCGGGCGTGGCGAGCCGCGCGGACGGTTGCGGCGGGGCGGCGAGGCCGCCGCCGGGCAGGGCGACTGCATCGACTGCAACCAGTGCGTCGCGGTCTGTCCCACCGGGGTCGACATCCGCCAGGGGCAGCAGGAGGGCTGCATCACCTGCGCGCTGTGCATCGACGCCTGCGATCAGGTGATGGACAAGGTCGGTAAGGCGCGCGGACTGATCCGCTACGCCTCGCTCGACGAACTCGAGGGACGACCGACCCGGCCCCTGGCACTGCGCCCGCGGGTCTGGCTCTATGGCGGCATCCTCACCCTGGCGCTCGCCGGGATCGTCTACGGTCTGGCCTCGCTCGCCGCGCTCGATCTCAAGGTGCTGCACGAGCGCGCGCCGCTGTTCGTGCGTCTGAGCGACGGTTCGATCCAGAACCGCTATACCCTCAAACTGCTCAACAAGACCCCGGACCCGCTCGCCGTCGAGATCCGGGTGAGCGGACCGCCCGGGCTCGAGGTGAGCGGGCTGGAGCGGCCGATCCAGGCCGCCGCCGGGGTGGTGACCCCGGCGCTGGTGTTCGTGCGGGTGCCGGAGTCGGCGCTCGCCGCCGAGCAGCAGCCGGTGGTCTTCCATGCCGAGGCGCGCCGTCGCGACGGCCAGCGGCTCGACACCGCGCGCGAGAGCGTGTTCATCGCCCCCGCGCCCTGAGTTGCCGTGCCCGTCCCGACGGGTGCGGAGGAGGTCAAGATGCCGATACAGTCGGGCGCCGTCCATCCGGCGCAACCCCTCCCGGCCTGGCGCAGCCCCTGGGTGATCGCCTGGGTCGGGCTGATCGTGGTGGTGTTGCTGGTCAACCTGCTGATGGTCTATCTCGCCGTCGCCACCAACCCCGGTCTGGTCAACGCCGACTACTACGAGCGCGGTCAGGACTACGAGCGCACCCTGGTCTCGCGTCGCGCGCGCGATCCGGGTTGGGTGATGCAGGCCGACATCCCGCCGCTGCAGCCGGGGCGCGTCGAGGCGATCCGGCTGTTCCTGGTCGATCGCGCCGGCCAGCCGGTCGAGGCCGACGCCGTCACCCTCCACGCCTATCGCCCGGCCGACGCCGCGCGCGACTTCAGCGTACCGATGCGCCGCGAGGGCGCGGGGCGCTATGTCGCCGAGGTCGCCTTCCCGCTGCCCGGGGTCTGGGACACCCTGATCGCCGTGGGGCACGGCGAGGACGAGTACAGCCTCGACCAGCGTCTCGAGGTCGGCACGCGCTGACGCCTGGGCGATGGACGCGATCATCGAGGAGCATGCGCCGACGACCGGGGAGGCGCCCGCGCGCTGCCATCACTGCGGTCTGCCGATCGGGCCCGGCGGTGGCGAGCGGGCACGGATCGCCGGGGTCGAGCGCCGCTTCTGTTGCAGCGGTTGCAAGGGGGTGTGCGAGGCGATCCATGCCGCCGGGCTCGAGGGCTTCTATCGCCGTACCGGCGCCGACGAGCTGTTGGCGCCGCCGCCCGAGCCGCCGCGCGACCTCGAGCACTACGATCTCGACGCGGTGCAGCAGGCCTTCACCGACACCAGCGCGCGCTGCCGCGACATCCAGCTCCAGGTCGAGGGCATCCACTGCGCCGCCTGCGTGTGGCTGATCGAGAACGGTCTGCAGTCGCTGCCCGGGGTCGAGGAGGCGCGGGTCAACCTCACCGGACGGCGGCTGCGACTGCGCTGGGACAGCGAGCGGCTGCGCCTGTCGCGGGTGCTCGCTCGGCTCGCCGCGCTCGGCTATGCCGCCGTCCCCTTCGACCCGGAGGCCGCCGAGGGTGCGCTGGCGCGCGAGAACCGCGACCTGCTGTTCCGTCTCGCCTGGGCCGGGTTCGCGATGATGAACCTGCTGTGGATCTCGATCGCGCTCTACAGCGGCGCCGATCAGGGCGAGTTCCGCGGGCTCTTCCACTGGCTCGGGTTCGCCCTGGCCACCCCGACCCTGCTCTATTCGGGCGCACCCTTCTTCCGTGGCGCCTGGGCCGGGCTGCGCCACGCCCGACTGGGCATGGACCTGCCGATCGCCATCGGGGTCAGTGTGACCTACGGCTATTCGCTCGCCGTCACCCTGGGGTTGGGCGACCAAGGGCACGTCTACTGGGACACCGTGGTCAACTTCCTCTTCGTGATCCTGCTCGGGCGTTATCTCGAGGCGCTCTCGCGACGACGCGCGGTGGCCTCGACCCAACGCCTGTTCGACCTCCAGCCCCGGGTGGCGACGGTGCTCGACGCGCACGGCGAGCCGTGCCTGGTTGCGGTGCGCGCGATCACCCCGGGGATGACGGTGCTGGTGCGTCCCGGCGAGCGCATCGCCGTCGACGGCGAGGTCATCGCCGGCGAGAGCGGCGTCGATGAATCGATGCTCAGCGGCGAGTCGCGCCCGGTCGCCAAGGGGCCGGGCGCGACGGTCGCCGCCGGTACCCTCAACGGCGCCGGCGCGTTGCGGTTGCGCGTCGGCGGGGTGCTCGCCGAGACCGCGCTGGGGCGGATCATCGCCCTGGTCGAGTCGGCGCAGAGTTCGCGCGCACCGATCCAGCGTCTCGCCGACCGGGTGGTGCCCTGGTTCGTCGCCGCCACCCTGGGGCTGGCGCTCGTCACCTTCATGATCTGGGTGCGTCACGACCTCGAGTCGGCGCTGATGGCGGCGACCGCGGTGCTGATCGTCACCTGTCCCTGCGCCTTCGGGCTGGCCACGCCGATGGCCGTGGCGGTGGCCTCGGGGCGGGGGGCGGCGCGCGGCATCCTGATCAAGCACGGCGCGGTGCTCGAACGGCTCTCGGCGATCCGTCATCTGGTCTTCGACAAGACCGGCACCCTCACCGAGGGCCGGGCGCGGGTGGTGGCGTTGCGTGCCCCCGATGAGGACTGGCGCGCACCCGAGACCGGGCTGACCGAGGCGCAGCGCGCGGCCCTGGCCGCGCTCGGCGCGCTCGAGCAGCACTCCGAGCACCCGCTGGCGCGCGCCGTGGTCGCCTGTTGCGCGGCGCTCGGCGTGGCGCACGGCGGGCTGCCGGTCACGGGGTTCGTCGCGCTGCCCGGTCGCGGGGTACGGGGGCGGGTGGCAGGGCGGGAGGTGCTCGCCGGCCGCGCCGAGTGGCTGGCCGGGGCGGGTGTGGCGCTGCCCGAGGGCGAGCCCGGCGAGGTCTGTTGCGCGATCGACGGCGAACTGGTGCTGGCGCTGCGTATCGAGGACCGGCTGCGCGCCGATGCCGTGCAGGCGTTGGCGCGGTTACGCGCCGCGGGGCTGCGCCTGACCCTGCTCAGCGGCGATCGCGCGGCGCGCGCGCGCGCCGTGGCCGAGCGTCTCGGCGGCATGGCGACCATCGCCGAGGTGCTGCCCGAGGACAAGGCGCGGGTGGTCGAGCGGCTGCGCGCCGAGGGCGCGGCGGTGGCCATGGTCGGCGATGGCGTCAACGACGCCCCGGCGCTGGTGGCCGCCGATGTCGGCATCGCCATGGGCAGCGGCACCGATGTCTCGATCGAGTGCGCCGACATCGTGCTGATGGCGGGCGAACTCGAACGCGTGGCGGAGGCCGTGGTGCTGGCGCGGCGCACCCTGCGCGCGATCCGCCAGAACATCGCCATCTCGATGACCTACAACCTGATCATGGTGCCGCTGGCGATGGCCGGTATCATCACCCCGCTGATCGCCGCGGTGTCGATGCCGCTCAGCTCGCTGGCGGTGATCGCCAACTCTGCGCGTATCCGCCCCGGTCTCGACGACTCACCGGGACCGGCGCGCGCACCTCGCTGATTCGCGGAGACCGACCGATGGACGTCATCTATGCACTGATCCCGGGCATGCTGGTGCTCGGCCTGGCCGCGGTCGCGGTGCTGTTCTGGGCCGCGCGCAACGGCCAGTTCGACGACCTCGACGGCGACGGGCGGCGCATCCTCATGGACGAGGACGAGATCGACCCGCGCCGCCTCCCCGACGCCGACCCCGACGAGGAGTCGCCGCCGGGGCGCGCCCCGGACGACCGTCTCAGGTACTGAAGCCGGCGACCTGGGTGTTGAGGGTGCCGACCTGGGTGCGCAGCCCGGTGGCGCTCTCGGCGATCAGCGCGCTGCCCTGACTGCTCTCCTCGGAGACGTCGTGGATCGCGCGGATGCGGGTGTCGACCTGCTCGGAGAGCGCGTGCTGCTGCTCGACCGCCTCGACGATCTCGCGGTTGACCGCGCTGATCTCGGCCACCGACTCGACGATCTCACCGAGCGCCTGCATCGTCGCCGCGGCCTGCTCGGCGCTCTGGTTGGCCTCGGTCATGCCGCGTCTGAGCGTTTCGGCGGTGCGCTGGCTCTCGCTCTGCAACTGCTCGATACGCTCGCGGATGTCGTCGGTGGCCAGCCGGGTCTTGGTGGCGAGCTGACGGATCTCGCCCGAGACCACGGCGAAGCCACGCCCGTGCTCGCCGGCGCGCGCCGCCTCGATTGCGGCGTTGAGCGCGAGCAGATTGGTCTGATCGGCGATCTCGCGGATCAGGTCGACCACCTCGCCGATCGACTGGCTCTGCGCCGAGAGCGATCCGGCCTGCTCCGAGGCGCCGTCGAGCTGGCCGGCGAGCTGGCTGACCAGGGTGTTGAGCCGGCCGATCTGGCCGCTGCCGTGCTCCACCCGTTGCTCGGCGCTGTGTCCCGAGGCCAGCCCGCGCTGGGCGCTCGCCAGGGTGTGTCCGGCGTGGCCGAGCATCTGCTCGACGAAGCGTCGCGCCTCCTCGGCGTCCTGGCGCTGACGCCGCGCGCCGTCGCGGGTCTGGTGGGCGAGGGCGGCGAGCTGGTCGCTGTCGAGCTGGACCCGACCGGCGACCTCGGTCATCACCCGGATGCTCTCCTGGAAGCGATCGAGCATGCGGTTGAAGGCGAGCGCCGTCTCGCCGGCCTCGGTGGCGTTTTCCACCGGCGCGCGCAACCGCAGGTCGCCGCTCTCGACGATCTGTTGCATGGTGCGCATGGTGTCGAGCCAGACCGTGCGGGCACCGTGCTCGACCACGTTGAGCCCCTCGTCCTCCTCCTCCGGGCTGACCCGCAGATCGTGGAACAGCCGCAGTCCGAGGAACACCACCAGGCCGCTGCCGAAGGCCCAGGCGAACACCGCCGCCACCCCGATCAGCTGCACCCCGAGCTGACTGAGGTGGCCGCCGGTGGCGAGCTGGTCGGCGGGGGCGAAGAGGGCGAGCGCCAGCGTCCCCCAGACCCCGCCGAAGCCGTGCGCGGCGATCGCCCCGACCGGGTCGTCGAGCCGCGCGAGATGGAGCAGCGCCGATTCGATGCCATAGACCAGCAGACCGCCGATCGCACCGATCCACAGCGCGTTGCCCGGCTCGACGAAGGCGCAGCCGGCGGTGATCGAGACCAGCCCGGCGAGGGTGCCGTTGAGCACCCGCTCGACCGGGACCCGGCCCTGATTGAGGGTGAGCGCGAGCAGCAGGCTGGCGAGCCCGCCGGCGCACGCCGAGAGCACGGTGTTGAGGATGATCTTGGGCACCGAGGCATCGGCGGCCAGGGCGCTGCCGCCGTTGAAGCCGAACCAGCCGAACCAGAGGATGAAGATGCCGAGCGTGGCCAGCAGCAGGTTGTGACCGGGGATGGGCTGCGGCTCGCCCTGCACGTCGAAGCGCCCGCGGCGGGGGCCGAGCACGATCACCCCGGCGAGCGCCACCCAGCCGCCGACCGAGTGCACCACGGTGGAGCCGGCGAAGTCCATGAAGCCCATTGCCTCGAGCCAGCCGGGGGTGGTGTCGGCGAAGGCGCTGCCCCAGGCCCAGTGTCCCGAGACCGGATAGATCAGCAGGCTGATCATCGCCGAGATGATCAGATAGGCGTTGAACTTCATCCGCTCGGCCACGGCGCCGGCGACGATGGTTGCGGCGGTGCCGACGAAGGTCGCCTGGAAGAGGAAGAAGGCATAGTCGCCGGGCGCGTCGAGCAACGAGCCGTTGAAGCCGTGCAGCCCGATCCAGCCGTTCTGGCTGGTGCCGAACATCAGCGCGAAGCCGATCAGCCAGAACAGGATCACCGCGACCAGGAAGTCGCTGATGTTCTTGATCGCGACGTTGTAGCTGTTCTTGGCGCGCACCAGGCCGGACTCGAGCGCGGTGAACCCGGCCTGCATCAGGAACACCAGTCCGGCGGCGATCAGTACCCAGATGAGATCGAGTCGTGCACCGACATCGAGCGCTTCTGGTGGTGCGGCGAACACATTGGGGCAGAAGGCAAGGGAAAGAATAATAAGGGCTTTGTGCATGTCCGGGTCCGATCCTTGATGAGTGACTGATCGATATTGGTGCATGTCGATCGGGCGTCACCTCGATGCCCCTTTTTAAAGCATGGGATATGCCAATCTGGTGTTTGTCCTGCCCTTATCAGGGCAAGATGCTGTCGTTGCCGGTGAGGTCAAGTCGGGGTTGATGGACGGCGGACGAGTGGTCTGGTGTGCGGCGAGGGGCCATGTGGTGTGGCGGGAGGAGCGGGTGCAGCCCTCAGGCGCCGAGCCGTAGCGCCGGGGCCAGGGCGCTGCCGAGTACGAGTAGGCCGGTGAGGATGGCGCCGGCGGCGGTGCGCCATTGCAGCTGGCCGATCAGGGTCGCCTCGTCGCCGCTGGCGATCAGTGGCTGCAGTCGTGGGTCGGGGCCGCGTCCCACGCGTGGTCGCGGCGGGGTCGCGGCGAGCTGGCGCTCGGCGTGCTCGGCAAGCCGCGCGGCCTTGGTGCGTGCCCGCTCCCACTCGTCGAGATCGATCTCGCCGTCGCCGTTGCGATCGAGCGCACGCATCCGCTCGGGATCGCGTTTCCAGCGGTTGAGCAGCGCGCGGGTGAGGCGATCGCGCGCCTCGGGACCGCGTCGCGGGGTCTCGAGATGACCGAGGATATAAAGCAGGTCGTGGTGTTCGATGCGCTCCTCGCGCATCCGCCAGCGCCGCGCGCCGCCGAACAGTTGCTGCCAGGCGCTCGGCGCGGTGCCGGGGGGCGCGCCGCGGTGTGGGCCATACCAGACCCGCGCGCGATGACAGCGTATCTGGGCGCCGCGTGGGTCGACCAGACACTGCCCGCTGCCGTCGTCGATCAGGAAGGGGGTCTCGGAGCTGTCCGCCTCGACCTTGACCCAGCGCTGCTGCCGGCCGCTGTCGCGGCGCTCCTCGATACGGTAGCGATACCACAGACAGGGGGCGCCGGTGAGCGGTGCCAGCAGGGGCGCCTGGTGGGGCGCGGCCAGTCCCTGCAGCTCGACCTGTCCCTGGGCGGCGGAGCGGATCCGTGCCGTTGGGGTGTCGGTGACCCGGCGCAGGTCGTGGTAGCGGCCGAGGGTCCAGCGCAGCGCGAACAGCGCCGCGGCGGTGACGATCGTCCAGCCGATCCAGAACTGCTCGGCCGGGGTCTGCGCCAGGGCATCGGCGAGCGTCTCGAGCATGGTCGCCGGCTCAGCCGAACAGGGCGTCGAGATCGACGTCGGCGCGCGCCTCGCTGAACTCGAGGAGGCTCGCCGGGGTGAAGCCGAGCCGGCGCGCGATCAGCAGATCGGGGAACTGCGCGAGCCGGACGTTGAGCAGATTGACGCTCTCGTTGTAGAGCTCGCGACGGTCGGCGATGGTGTCCTCGAGCTGGCTGATCCGCGCCCCGAGGTCGCGGAAGGCGCGGTCGGCCTGCAGCTCGGGGTAGGACTCGGCGATCGCCAGCAGCTGACCGAGTCCGGCGCGCAGCGCGGTCTCGGCGGTGCCGAGCTGGCGCAGGTCGCCGCGCTCGCGGGCGGCGAACACCGCCCCGCGCGCCTCGACCACGCGCTGCAGGGTCTCCTGTTCATAGCGCATGTATTGACGACAGACGCTGACCAGCTTGGGCAGCTCATCGTGACGCTGCTTGAGCACGACATCGATGTTCGACCAGTTCTTGGCCACCTGATGCTTGAGCCGCACCAGGGCGTTGTAGACGGCGATCGCGTAGATGGCGAGCAGCGCCAGGGCGACCAGCAGGATGACAAGCGTCAGGCTCATGGCTGTGACCTCGTGTGGTGTCCGTCGGGCCGTGTGCATCCGCGTCCGGCACGCACGCCATGCTACACGCCCCTCCCGACCCTGTCCCGGATCCGGTCTATGCTTTGGGGGGATCGTCACGTCGGTGTCGGTCGATTCCGTGATAAGGGCACGAGCCCCTTGCTGAGACGGTCGTCGGTCGTCACGGCAGGGGCGGGACAGGGATGCTTAATGATGCTGCGGATGTTCATCACTGGGGTACTGTTGCTGCTGCCGGAACTGGTCGGCGCCGAGTCGCCCCTGCCGGTGACCACGGTCGAGCTGGGGGCGGTGCTGGTGCATCCGGTGCGCGAGGCGCCGGCCGAGGCGGTGGCACTCAACGACACCCGGCTCGGTGCCGAGATCAACGGGGTGATCGCCGCGATCGATGTGGCCGTCGGCGATCGGGTCGAGCGCGGTCAGGTCCTCGCCCGGGTCGACTGCACCCCGCACCGCATCGAGGTCGCCCGCGCCCGCGCCGCGCTCGATGCCGGGCGTGCCACCCTGGAGTTCAGCGAGCTGCAGCTCGACAACGCGCGCCGGCTCTCGGAGCGACGCAGCATCTCGCAGGAGGAACTCGACAAGCGCGAGGCCGACGCGCGCACCCGCAAGGCCGAGCTCGACCGGCTCCAGGCCGCGCTCGACGCCGCCGAGTACACCGCCTCCAAGTGCACCATCGCCGCGCCACTCAATGCGGTGGTGATCGAGCGCATCGCCAGCGTCGGCGACTATGCGGTGCCCGGTACCCAGATCCTGCGTCTGCTCGACGACGAGAACGTGGAGGTCAGCGCCAAGGTCCAGGAGCAGGATCTCGACGGTCTGGAGGCCGCTGCCGAGATGCGCTTCGCCGGTCGGTTGCGCGACCATCCGGTGCGGCTGCGCACCGTGCTGCCGCTCCTCGAGCGGCGGCTGCGCACCTACGAGGTCCGGCTGCGCTTCGCCGCCGAACCGGCGCCACCGGGTGCCACCGGGCGGTTGCGCTGGCGGGTCGGCGGCGGGCGCATCCCCGCCGATCTGTTGGTGCAGCGCGATGGCGGTCTCGGGGTGTTCGTGCTCGCCGACGGCCACGCACGCTTCCTGCCGCTGCCCGAGGCGCGTGCGGGCCACCCGGCGGCCACCAGTCTGGCACCGGCCACCCGGCTGATCGTCGACGGGCGCTTCCGGGTCGAGGACGGTCAGGCGGTGAGGGTGGATTGAGACGGCCATGTTCGCGCTGCTGATCCGCAACCACGTCCTCACCAACCTGACCTTTCTGCTGGTGGTGGTGCTCGGCGCCATCGCCTATCTGCAGCTGCCGCGCGAGCAGGACCCGAGCGTCAACTTCAATTGGGTGACGGTGCGGGTGATCTGGCCCGGGGCCTCGGCCGAGGACGTCGAGACCCGGGTGACCGAACCGCTGGAGGAGGGCATCGAGCGGGTCGACGACACCAAGTTCGTCAGCAGCAACAGCCGCCAGGGGATCGCCTCGATCCTGGTGCGCTTCGAGGACATCGGTCCCGCGGCCTTCGACAAGCGCATGGACGACCTCAGGCGCGAGATCCAGAGCCAGCTGCGCGAGCTGCCGGCCGATGCGCGCCAGCCCGAGATCGTCGAGGTCAGTAGCGCCAACGCCTTCCCCACCGCCACCCTGGCGCTGGTCGGGCGCGCCGCCGACGAGCAGCTGCGCCGCTCGGCGGTGCAGGTGCGCAAGGACCTGCAGCGGATGTCCGGGGTCGACCGGGTCGAAAGCATCGGTCAGACCGACCCCGAGCTGCAGGTCGACTTCTCCCCCGAGCACCTGGTCGGGCTCGGCGTCTCGCCGGTCGATCTCGCCGATACCGTCACCGCCTATTTTCGCGATCTCGCCGCCGGCAGTATCTCGCTGGGCGATCAGCAGTGGTTCGTGCGCGTGGTCGGTACCAGCGACGATCCGCGCTATCTCGAGGACCTGCCGATCGTCACCGCCTTGGGTGAGTTGCCGCTGCGCTCGGTGGCCGAGATCGTGCGCGGTCATGACGAGCCCGACGAACTGGTGCGCTACGGCGGGCATCCGGCGGTGTTGCTGTCGGTGTTCAAGGCCGACCAGATCAACAACATCGAGCTGCTCGCGCGCATCCGCGACTACATGGACGGGGCCAACGCCGGGTTCGCCACCCTGGGCCTGGAGTTGGTGCTGCTCGAGGATCAGACCCTGGCCACCCAGCACGCGGTGCGGGTGATGGAGCGCAACGCCCTGGTCGGGCTGGCGCTGGTGCTGGTGATGGTGTGGCTGTTTCTCGGCCTGCGGGTGGCGGTGCTCACCAGCATCGGCATCCCCTTCGTGCTCGGCGGGGTGTTCATCCTGCTCGCGTTGTTCGGCCAGACGCTCAACTCGACCACCCTGCTGGCGGTGGTGATCAGCCTGGGGATGCTGGTCGACGATGCGGTGGTGGTGGTCGAGGCGATCTACTACAAGCTGCGCGAGGGCTACGAGGGGGTGGCCGCGGCCGTTGCCGGGTTGCAGGAGGTGGCGGTGCCGGTGGGCTCGGCGGTGCTCACTACCATCGCCGCCTTCCTGCCGTTGATGCTGATTCCCGGGGTGCTCGGCGATTACATGAAGTTCGTCCCGGCGGTGGTCACCCTGGCGCTGTTGATCAGCCTGGTCGAGGCCTACTGGATGCTGCCGAGCCATATGCTCGAGGCGCGCGTCGACCCGGCTCATCCCGGCAAGGTGCAACGCGCCCGGTTGCGCGCCACCGACTGGTTGCGGCGGCGCTTCGCGCGGGCACTGGTGCGTTTCCTCGGGCTGCGCTGGTGGATCGCGCCGCTCGGTGCGGTGCTGCTCGGCGGTGCGGTGGCGATGGTCGCCGGCGGGCTGGTGCGGGTCGACTATTTCGCCACCGATCTCTATCGGCTGTTCTACATCAACGTCGAGATGCCGCCCGGCACCAAGGTCGAGAAGACCCTCGCCACCCTCGAGACGATCGAGCAGCGGGTGCGCGCCGAGCTGCGTGAGGGCGAGGCGCGGGCGCTGATCAGCTATGCCGGGCAGCGCTTCACCGAGACCGAGCCGATGTTCGGCGAGGAGAAGGGGCAGGTGTTCGTCAGCCTCGAACCGGCCGCGCCCGGACGGCGCGGGGTCGAGGCGCTGATCTCGGCGGTGCGCGCGGCGGTCGAGGCGGTGCCGGGACCGCTCGAGGTCTCCTTCCTGCGGCGCAAGATCGGGCCGCCGACGCTCAAGGCGATCAACGTCAAGGTGCGTGGCGACGACGTCGCCGAGCTGCGCGCGGCCAGCGCCGAGATCAAGCGCTTCCTCGCCGCCACCCCGGGGGTGGTCGACATCAGCGACGACGACACCCGCGGGCGCATGGAGCTGGAGGTGCGTCTCGACCCCGATGCCATCGTTCGCGCCGGGTTGAGCCCGGCCGAGGTGGTGCGGATGGTGCGCCTCTATGCCGACGGCGAGGTGGTGGCGAGCATGCAGCACCAGGGCGAGCGGCTCGAGGTGCGGGTGCGCGGCGCGCCGCGCGCGCTGCTCGACACCCGCTCCTTCCTCGATCATCCGGTGGGGCTGCCTGACGGCAGCGAGATCGCCCTCGGCAAGCTGCTGCGGGTCGAGACCCAGCGCACCACCAGTAACATCCGTCACTACGATTTCCGGCGCGCGATCACCGTCGAGGCCGACATCGACAGCACCCGGACCGACACCGTCAGCGCCAATCTCGCCATCCGCGCCTTTTGGGCCGAGACCCGTGATCGCTACCCCGGCGTCGACATCGATCTCACCGGGCAGAACGACGACATCGAGGAGAGTCTCAATGCCATCCTGGTGCTGTTCGTCGTCGGTCTCGGGCTGATCTATCTCATCCTCGGCGCCCAGTTCGTCAGCTACCGCCAGCCGCTGCTGGTGCTCGCCACCGTGCCGATGGCCTTCATCGGCGTGGTGGTGGGACTGTTCGCCAGCGCCAATCCGCTGAGCCTCTACACCCTCTACGGGGTGGTGGCGCTGGCCGGGATCGCGGCCAACGACTGTATCGTGCTGATCAGCACCGCCAACCGCTATCTCGCCAACGGGCTGGGGGTGGCGCGCGCCGTCGTCGCCGCCGCGCGCCGCCGGGTGGTGCCGATCATCATCACCTCGCTGACCACCATCGCCGGGCTGGTGTCGCTGGCCACCGGGCTCGCCGGCGAGTCGTTGATGTGGGGGCCGGTGGCCACCGCGATCGTCTGGGGGCTCGGCTTCTCGACCCTGCTGACGCTGTTCTTCATCCCCGCGCTCTATCTCGTCTTCACCCGCCCGCCGCCCTCGCCGCTGCAGCGCCTGGCACTGCTGCCGCTGCTCGTCGAGGGCGAGCCCGGGCCCTGGGCGCGGTGGTCGGAGCGGCTCGGTGGCGGGGCCCGGCGCGCGCGCGTCGCGGCCGCGCGCATCCCCGATCTGGAGTGGCGCGAGCGCTATCGCGCCGCGGTCGCCGCGGTCGACGCCGGCGAGCTGGAGCCGGCGATCCGCGAGCTGCAGTGGCTCGCCGACCAGGCCCCGGAGTCGACCCTGTTCGCCTCCGCGCTGGTGCAGGCGCTGTTGCTCTATCTCCACCGTCTGGGTGGCGATGCCGGTTATGTCGAGCGCGCCCGGCGTTATCTCGCGCGTGCTCGCCGGCTCGACCCCCAGGCCCGTCACCTGCTCGAACTCGAACGCGTGCTGCGCGGTTTCGAGACCGAGAGCGCGGCCTGAGCGGTCATCATCCATGCTCGGATAGCCTATACTCTTTGGTGTATGACCCGATTGAAGCGGCTGCGTGCTGTTGACGCCGAAGGGGGTGCGCGACGGTGCAATCGAAGGGTCTCGAGCGGCGCATGTGCCCTCGGCGACCCGACCGGGCAAGCGGGCTGGGCGCGCTCCCCCTGCCACCGAGCGCGATGATGCATGATCTCCTGGTGAGGAGCCGTAGTATGCGCATTCGTCTCAAGCTCATCGCCCTGGCCGTCGTCGTCTTGCTGGCGTTGACGACGGTGCTGGGCGCCACCTGGTGGGCCTGGCAGCGGGCCGCCTCGCTCGACGAGTCGAAGGAGCAGTTGCTCGAACTCGCGCTCGAACTGACCGGTCTCGAACGCGAGGCCCGTCTCTTCATCGACCAACTCGATCCGGCCTCCATCGATCGCTTCCAGGCGCGAGCGCAATCGCTCGTGCGTTTGCGTGCCGCGCTGCGCGCGCGGCTCGATCGGCAGGGGCTCGGAGGGGAGGTCCTGGAGCCCTTTACCGGCGCGTTCGACCAGGCCACCGACGCCTTCGAACGCCTGGTGGCGACCTACCGCGAGGTCGGGCTGGATCCACGCTCGGGGCTCTACGGCAGCCTGCGCGAGGCGGTGCATCAGGCCGAGGCGGCGGTCGAGGCGCTGGGGCGTGACGATCTGCTGGTCGGCATCCTCCAGCTCAGGCGCAACGAGAAAGACTTCATGCTGCGCGACGTGCGCGACTATGTCGCCCGTTTCGAGGACAACCATGCCCGGCTGCTCGCCGACCTGGGGGGCGCGGAGACGACGACCCGTGCCGCCCTGGAGCGTTACCGGCGTGATTTCCTCGCCCTGGTCGAGGGGCGCGAGCGGATCGGACTCGCGCCCGACGCCGGGCTGCGCGGTACCTTCGAGACGCGACTCGCCGAGAGCCAGAGTCGGCTCACCAGGGTCGTCGATGAGGTCGACGCGTTGCTGGGGGGGGCGCGTCAGCGCACCGCGCTCGCCCTGATCGGGCTGGTGACGACGGTCTCCGTGCTGGTGGTGGCGCTGGTGTTGGGACTGGCCCGCCAGCTCGATCGAGGCCTCGGGCACAGCGCCCGGGTGATGCAGCGGATTGCCGAACAGCGCGATCTCACCCAGACCATCGCCCTCGCCGGGCGTGACGAGCTGGCGCAGATGGGGCGTTATTTCGACGCCATGATCCAGCTGCTGCGCGAGTTGCTCCAGCAGGGCGGGGAGGCGAGCGCCGCGCTGCGCGGGGCGACCGCGACGCTCAGCGAGAGTTCGGCGAGCACCATCGCCGGGCTGCGCACCCAGCGCGCCGAGACCGAGCAGGTGGCCAGCGCGGTCACCGAGATGGCCGCCACCATCGAGGAGATCGCGCGCAATACCGACGCCACCGCGGAGCAGGCACGCGAGGCCAGCGGCAATGCCCAGGCCGGTCAGCGGGCGGTCGGTGAGACGGTGGCGCGGATCGAGGCGCTCACCGAGCGGCTCGCCGAGTCGGCGCGGATCGGTGCGACCCTGGTCGAGCACGCCGAGCAGGTCGACTCGGTGCTGGCGGTGATCGGCGCCATCGCCGAGCAGACCAATCTGCTCGCGCTCAACGCCGCGATCGAGGCGGCGCGCGCCGGCGAGGCCGGGCGCGGTTTCGCGGTGGTCGCCGACGAGGTGCGCGCGCTCGCCGATCGCACCCAGGGCTCGACCCGCGAGATCGGCGAGACGCTCGAACGGGTGCGTGCCGAGGCGCGCGCGATGATGGGCGAGATGGATGCCAGTCTGGAGCAGGGGCGAGGGAGCGTCGCCAAGGCCCGCGAGGCCGGTGAGCTGCTCGAACGCATCGCCGTGGAGATGGAGCGGATGCTCGACATGACCACCCAGATCGCCACCGCCGTGGAGCAGCAGAGTCAGGTCGGTCGCGCGCTCGATGCCAATCTGGTGACCATCCGCGACCTCACCGAGGAGACCGCCGCGCGCGCCGAGGACGACGCCCGCACCGCCGGGCAGGTCGCCGCCCAGGCCGAGGTCCTGGCGCGCAACATCGCGCGCTTCGAGACGTGAGGCGGCAGCGGTCAGCAGGCGGCAGCCGCCAGCCGCCAGCCGCCAGCCACTAGCCACCAGCCACCAGCCACCAGCCACCAGCCACCAGCCGCCAGCCACCAGCCGCCAGCCACTAGCCACCAGCCACCAGCCGCCGGTCGCCGGTCGCCGGTCGTCAGCCGCCAGCCGCCAGCCGCCAGCCGCCAGCCACCAGCCGCCAGCCGCCAGCCACCAGCCACCAGCCACCAGCCGCCGGTCGCCAGCCACCGGTCGCCGGCCGGACTATGCTAGCCACTGGCGGCTGATCGCTGGATGCTGGTGGCCGAGCGCGTTTTCGCCCCTGGGGTTGCCGGGTGCGTCGGTGTAGCATAGCGCGCTTTTCTCCGACGACTTTGAATCGAGCATGATGGATGATTTCGTACCCGGCCAGCGCTGGCTGAGCGAGACCCAGGGTGAACTGGGTCTGGGCATCGTCTCCACCGTTGACGCGCGTTGCGTGCAGATCGCCTTTCCTGCGGTGGGCGAGACGCGGCTCTATGCGCGCCAGAGCGCGCCCCTGGTCCGGGTCGAACTCGCCCCCGGTGAGCGGATCCGCGACCGTGCCGGGCGCGAGTTGGTGGTGGTCGATACCCGCACCCAGGGTGGACTGATCAACTATGTCTGCGAGGACTGTGAGGGGGCGCGCTGCGAGCTGCCCGAACTCGAACTCGACGACCGCCAGCGCTTCAACCGGCCGCAGCAGCGGCTGCTCGCCGGGCGCATCGACAGCGACCGCTGGTTCAGTCTGCGCTATCAGACCTGGCTGCGCGGACAGCGCGAGGCCGACTCCGAGGTATTCGGTCTGCTCGGCGCACGGGTCGCGCCGGTGCCGCACCAGCTCCATATCGCCGCCGAGGTCGCCGAGCGCGAGGCCCCGCGGGTGTTGCTCGCCGACGAGGTGGGGCTGGGCAAGACCATCGAGGCGGGCCTGATCCTGCACCGCATGTTGCTCACCGGGCGTGCGCGTCGGGTGCTGGTGGTGACCCCGGAGCCACTGCTCAACCAGTGGCTGGTGGAGATGCGTCGACGCTTCAACCTGCGCTTCGCGCTGTTCGACCGCGCGCGCTTCGACGCCATCGAGGAGGACAACCCCTTCCATGCCGAACAGCAGGTGCTCTGCAGCCTCGATCTGATCGCCGGGGAACCCGATGCCGCGCGTGCGGTGCTCGACGGGCAGTGGGACCTGCTGGTGGTCGACGAGGCCCACCACCTGACCTGGGACGAGGAAGACGCGAGCCTCGAGTACGAGCTGATCGCCGCGCTCGCCGAGATCACCCCCGCGGTGCTGCTGCTCACCGCCACCCCCGAGCAGCTCGGGCGGGCCGGGCACTTCGCGCGGCTGCGGCTGCTCGACCCGGCGCGCTTCCACGACTATGCCAGCTTCCAGGCCGAGGAGGCCGAGTACGCGCCGGTCGCCGAGCTGGCGGCGCGGTTGCTCGACGAGGCCCCGCTCGAGCCGGACCAGGCGGCGCTGCTCGCCGGGCTGGTCGGTGACACCGAAGGGGTCGATCGCGCCGAGCTGATCGAGCGTCTGGTCGACCGTCACGGCACCGGGCGGGTGCTGTTTCGCAACACCCGCGCGGCGATCGAAGGCTTCCCCGCGCGCGAGCTGATCCCGCACCCCCTGCCCGAGCCCCCGGCCTTCGCCGCGATCCCGGGCACCGGCGCGCGGCTCAACCCGGAGCGTGGCTTCGGGCCCGACTGGGAGACACACGACCCCAGGGTGGACTGGCTGATCGAGACCCTGCGCGCGCTGCGCCCGGCCAAGGTGTTGCTGATCTGCGCCGATGCCGCGACCGTGCTGACCCTGCGCGAGGCCCTGCAGCGACGCGCCGGGATCCATGCCGCGGTGTTCCACGAGGGCATGTCGATCGTCGAGCGTGATCGCGCCGCGGCCTATTTCGCCGCTGCCGACGAGGACGGCACCCAGCTGCTGATGTGTTCGGAGATCGGCAGCGAGGGGCGCAACTTCCAGTTCGTCCATCATCTGGTGCTGTTCGATCTGCCGCTCGAGCCCGATCTGCTCGAGCAGCGTATCGGTCGGCTCGATCGTATCGGTCAGACCGAGACCATCCGCATCCACGTCCCCTATCTCGCCGGCGGTCCGGGCGAGACCCTGTATCGCTGGTATGCCGAGGGGCTGGGTGCCTTCGAGCAGCCGCGACCGGCGGCCACCACGGTGTTCGAGTCGCTCTCCGATCAACTGCTCCAGGTCCTGCGCGACCCCGAGGACCTGCCGGCACTGATCGACGCGGCGCGCGCGCGCAGCACGGCGCTGGAGCAGGATCTGGCCGGTGGTCGCGATCGCCTGCTCGAGCTGCACTCGCACCGTCCCGAGCGCTCCGCCGCGCTGGTCGAGGCGATCGAGTCCGAGGACGGCGGTCGCGAGGTGGCCGACTACATCGGCCGCTTCTGGGATGCCTTCGGGGTCGAGTACGAGCCCGGCAGCGGTGGCTCGGTGATCGTGCGCCCGGGGCAGAAGATGCTCCAGGAGCACTTCCCCAGGCTCGACGCCGAGGGGCTGACCGCCACCTTCGATCGCACCGACGCGCTCGCCCACGAGGATCGCGAGTTTCTCACCTGGGAGCACCCGATGGTGCGCGAGGCGATGGAGCTGCTGTGCGACTCCGATCTCGGCACCTCGGCGGTGACGCTGATGCGCGACTCGCGCTTCGAGCGCACCACCATGCTGCTCGAGGTGCTCTATGTCGCCGAGTGCGTGGCGCCGCGCGAGTTCGATGTCGGGCGCTTCCTGCCGCCGACCCCGTTGCGCCTGCTGATCGACCCCGAGGGCAATGATCTGGCCGATACGCTCGCCCACGACACCCTCGTCGGCGAGTGTCTCACCCGCAACATCAAGCTCGCGCGCTCGGTGATCAAGTCGCAGACCCCGAGACTGGCGGCGATGCTGCTGCGCGCCGAGACGCTGGCCCAGCAGGCGTGCGAGCGTCTCGAGGTGGCGGCGCGGGCGCGGATGCGCGAGGGTCTCGATGGCGAACTGGCGCGGCTTGCCGCGCTCGCCGAGGTCAACCCCAATGTGCGTGCCGATGAGCTCGAGGGGCTGGCGGCGCGGCGCGCGCAGCTCGAGCGCTATCTCGGCAAGACCCACCTGCGACTCGACGCGGTGCGGGTGGTGGTGATCGCCTAGAAGCCGATACCGATGCCGCCGCCGACCCCGTGGAAGCCGCCACTGCCGATGCCGATACTGATCCAGGGACGGGTCACCGGCCGGCTGGCGGGGCGCTGCGCGTCGGCTGTCGGCCAGAGTTGTAGCGATGCCTGATCGAGCCGTGGCGGGTCGTCCGTGACCAGGGTGACCCGTCCGGTGGCGGTGAGCGTCTGCCCCGGACGATATTCGGCCGGATCGAGGAACCCCGGTCGACGGATCAGGAAGTGCCCGCGCGCGGGGAGGCTGGTGCGTGGACGACCGCAATCGTCGAGCGGGTGGGCCTCGACCATCAGCTCGGTGGTGGTGGCGAGGTTGCGGGTGCTGAGCAACACGCCGCCCCAGCTTACCACCGTGCCCTGATCGCTGGCGCGTGCCGTCTGTGGGGCGAGCGCGGTGTCGCCGACGGGGTGATGACAGTGCTCGGGCGTCCCGGCGCAACCCTGTAGCAGCAAGCTCCCGAGCAAGAGCCCCGCAGATCTCCCGAGGCGCATCACCACGGACCGTACCAAGGGCCTCGCCAGGGGCCGTACCAAGGGTAGGGCGCATAGACCCCGGCGGGATAGCGCGGCACCGGGATCGGCTCCGGCCACAGGTGCGACTGCTCGACCGCGACCACCGGGTAGCGATAGGGATAGTCGCCGACCGGGCGGGTACGGGGCGGCAGCAGGATGCCGACGACGGTCAGGGTGCGCTCCTCGGGATAGCCTGCAGGGTCGACGAAGCCCGGGAACTCGGCGAGGAAGCGTCCCTGGCCGGGGGTGTCCGGGTTGGGTTCGCCGCTGCTGTCGAGTGCTCGGGCGAGCAGCTCGATGGTCGTGTGCTCCGCGTGGTTGTGCACCGCGAGGATGGTGCCGCCCCAGCGGACCCGCTCGCCGAGATGGGCCGTCGGGGCCTGCTGTGCCGCGGCCGGGGTGGTGGCCACCCCGGTGGCGTGGCGGATGGCCTCGGGCACACCGCTGGCGCAGCCGGCGAGCCATAGCGGCAGGCCGAGCGCGAGGATGGCGCCGAGCCGGCGGGCCGGTTCAGCCCGCCTTGGCTTCGCGGTAGGTGTCGAGTTCATCGGCGGAGAGCCTGCGTGCCTCGTCCTCGAGCATCACCGGGATGTCGTCGCGGATCGGGTAGGCGAGCTGGGCCGAGACCGAGATCAGCTCGTTGCGCGCCTTGTCGAAGATGAGTGGACCCTTGGTCACCGGGCATACCAGGATATCGAGCAGTTTCTTGTCGAGCATTCTGTTCTCCTCAGCAATGGATGGGGGCTGGCCGCGCCGCTGCCCCAGGTTGGGCTGAGTTTACCCGCCCGACGGTTGCGCTGGCGAGCGCGCCGGGCGGACGGGGACGAGCGTCGCGAGGGCGTGATCGGGTTGCAGGGGGCGACTGGCGGGTCGCCAGCTACCAGCCACCAGCCACCAGTCGCCAGTCGCCAGCTACCAGCCACCAGTCGCCAGTCGCCAGTCGCCAGTCGCCAGCCGCCAGCTACCAGCTACCAGCCACCAGTCGCCAGCCACCAGTCACCAGCCGCCAGCCACCAGCCGCCAGTCGCCAGCCACCAGTCGCCAGTCGCCAGTCGCCAGTGGGTAGGCGCTCTCGACAGCAGCACGGCGTGCCATCAGCCGTCGCGCACGTCCTTGACGTCCGTGCTTGAGGACAGGCGGCCACCGGCCGGCTGATCGCTGGCAACCTGAACACCTCTTTGCGTTCTTTGCGGCTTGGCGGTTCAATCTTCTGGCCGCTGGCCGCTGGCCGCTGGCCGCTGGCCGCTGGCCGCTGGCCGCTGGCCGCTGGCCGCTGGCCGCTGGCGGTGGAGATCGCGCCCGGCGTCGTCTTAGAATGCCTCTCCAATGTGTTCGTCCCGGGACTTCGGGTGTCGGGGCGGCCCCTGCAACCACTGGGATCCTCCGCATCGCCCATGTCCATGCCATCGCTTGCCCGTTGTCGGGGGCGCTGTCTGCTGCGCCTGCTCGTCGCCGTCATCGCCCTGGTCGCCATCCTCGGTTCACTGTGGCGGCTGCATGCGGCCAGCGCCGGGGTCGAGATCAGCACCCAGCGCATCGACGGGGTGCCGCTGACCCTGTACCGGCCCGCCGGGGTCGAGCGCGCCCCGGCGGTGGTGATCGCCCACGGCTTCGCCGGCTCGCAGCGGATGATGCAGCCCTATGCCCTGACCCTGGCGCGTAACGGCTACGTCGCCGTCACCTTCGACTTCGCCGGTCACGGGCGCAACCCGGCGCCCTTCGTCGCCTCGCTCGAGGATCAGCAGCGGCGTCTCGCGATCCTCACCGCGGGGCTCACCCCGGCGGTGGCGCTCGCCCTCGAACACGCCGACCCGAGCGGGCGGGTGGCGCTGCTCGGTCATTCGATGGCCGGTGACGTGCTCGCGCGCCATGCCGCGGCCCACCCCGAGACGGTGGTGGCTAGCGTGCTGCTCTCGCCCTATCTCTCGCCCGAGACCGAGGTGGCGCCGATCCGCAACCTGTTGCTGGTCTACGGCGCGCTCGAACCCGAGATGCTCCACGCGCAGGGACTCGAGCGGCTTGCGGCGGTGCTCGACACCGAGGTGGCGCCGGGCGAGGTCCACGGCGCGCCGGAGACGGGCGACGGGCGCGGGCTGATGTTGGTCGAGGGCGCCGAGCACATCGGTGTGCTCTATGCCGAGGGAGGCCAGCGCCTGGCGCTCGACTGGCTCGATCGCAGCTTCGGCCATGTCAGCCAGGGCGGTGTCGATCGGCGCGGCGGCGCGCTGGCGCTGCTCTTTCTCGGGCTGGTGGCGCTCGCCTGGCCGCTGGCGGCGCTGCTGCCGCGTGCGGCCGCGACGCCGCGCGGCGCCGGGCTCGGCTGGCGGCGGCTGTGGCCGGTTGCGGTGGCCCCCGCGATCCTGACCCCGCTGCTGCTGTGGCCGCTGCCCACCGGCTGGCTGCCGATCCTGCTCGGTGATTATCTGTCGCTGCACTTCGGGCTCTACGGGCTGCTCACCCTGGCCGGGTTGTGGTGGGTGCGTCGGCGCGGCGGGTGCGGCGAGACGCCCGCGTTGCCGCCGGTCGACTGGTCGCGGCTGGCGTTGGCCACGCTCGCGGTGATGCTCTACTTCGGGGTGGCGCTGACCCTGCCGGTCGATCGCTTCGTCACCACCCTGGTGCCCGACGCCCACCGTCTGCCGCTGGTGCTGGCGATCCTCTGTGGCACCGCGCTCTATTTCGCTGCCGACGAGTGGGTGACCCGGGGACAGGGCGCCGGGCGCGGCGCCTATGCCGCGACCAAACTGCTGTTTCTGCTGTCGCTGGCGCTGGCCGTGGCGCTCAACCTCGCCGAGCTGTTCTTCCTGGTGATCATCATCCCGGCGATCCTGGTCTTCTTCCTGGTCTACGGGCTACTGAGCGGCTGGGTCTATCGTCGCGTCAACCATCCGCTCGCCGGCGCCCTGGCCAACGCCCTGGCCTTTGCCTCGGCGGTGGCGGTGACCTTCCCGGTCGTGGGGTGAGGGGGCAGCCACCAGCCACCAGCCATCAGCCATCAGCCATCAGCCACCAGCCACCAGCCACCAGCCGCCAGCCGCCAGCCATCAGCCGCCAGCCGCCAGTCATCAGCCGTCGCGCAGGTGTCTGGCGAGGGGAGGCCGCCACTGGTGGCTGACCGCTGGAGGCTCTTCCCCCCTTTGCGCCCTTGGCGCCTTTGTGGTTCAAACTTTCGCTGGCCGCTGGCCGCTGGCCGCTGGCCGCTGGCCGCTGGCCGCTGTTACGCGCTTCGCACCTCGGTCGCTCTGGATGTAGACTGACCGAACGCCGGCGGACAGGATGATGAGCCGCGATCCCACACAAACGCGGCCACGCCGGTTGTCTGTTCACGACAACGATCGCGCTTACCACCAATCGAGCCGGAGGAGCATGGCCATGGTCGCGTTTGCCCAACTGCATGCCCAGAACCACAAGATCATCGAGCTCTCGAACGTCTTTCTGTATCTGGTGCGAGAGCGTTCGATGTGTGACACCGAGGTCGCCTGCGATCTCTTCTTCGATCTCACCACGCGCATCCGCGAGCATATGGAGCTGGTCGATCGCGAACTCTGCGGTCGGCTCATCGCCCGCCCCGAGCAGCAGGTGAAGAACACCGCCAACCGCTTCCTCTCGGGCTCGATCGAGATCAAGCGCATCTTCGCCGCCTATGTGAAGCAATGGTGTTCGCAGCAGCGTCACAGCCTCACCATCGGCGATCACGCCGCCTTCCTCCAGGACACCGAGCAGATGATGGCGCTGGTGATGGACCGTATCCAACGCGAGACCGAGCACCTCTATCCGCTGATCCGTCAGGTCCAGGGCAACGACAAGGAAGTGGCCTGAGCCAACCGACTCAGGCCACCGCGCCGGCTTCATGCAGCGCGGCGATCCAGTCGCGCTGGCGTCGCCGCGCGGCCTGCTCGCCGAGCTGCGCGCGCAGCCGTTCGCGGACCGCGTCGAGCGGGATCGTCTCGGCCGGGTGGATACGCTCGCAGCGCAGCAGGTGCAGGCCCAGCGGGCTCTCGACCACGGTGCTGATCTCACCGCGGGCGAGCGCGAACAGCGCGGCGTCGAGTGCGGGGTAGAGCTGGCCGGCGGTCAGGGTGCCGAGCCGACCCTCCTCGAGCGCGGTCGGGCACTCCGAGTGACGCTTGGCGAGCGCGCCGAAGGCATCCGGGTCGGCGGTGAGCCGCTCGGCCAGCGCCGCGATGCGCGCGCGCGCGGTCTCGGGGCGGTTCTCCGCGTAATCGGGGTTGATGGTGATGAGCAGGTGGCGGGCCTCGCGACGCTCGGGCTGGACGAAGCGCTCGCGGTGGCGCTGATAGAAGGCGGCCAACTCGTCCTCGCTCGGTGCCGGGGCCTGGGCGCCGATGCGACGCAGCACGGCGTCGAAGCGCAGCTCGCGCTCCAGGGCGCGGCGCAGCGCGGCGACATCCAGTCCGCCATCGGCGAGCGCCGCCTCGAAGGCGACCTCATCCTCGTAGCGCTCGAGCAGCTCGGCAAGGCTCGCGTCGAGCTGTTGGTCGGTGATCTGCGTGGCCGCCGCCTCGGCGGTGGCGAGCACCAGTGCCTCGAGCTGCTGACTGCGCTCGGCCAGACGCTCGGCCTCGGCGCGCTGGACGGCGTCGAGCTGGGTCGGTGGACACTGGAAGCGACTGGCCGAGGCGCGGATCAGGTGGTAGGGGTCGATGCGCGCCTTCATCCGGCCTCCTGGGGTTCGGGTTGGTCTTCGGGTTGGTCCAGCGCCGACTCGGGCACCAGCAGCGGCGTACGCCCGGCGAACAACACCTGATAGCACACCCCCTGCGGGTGATCGCGCTCGACCCGCAGCACCTCGCCGACCTCCCCGGGCTCGACCAGTACCTCGCCGCGCAGCGCCAGTCGGCGGGCGGCGGCGACCCGCTCGCGCGCCTCGAAGCGGCTCGGGGTCCAGGGCGCGTCGGCCGCCTGCAGCTCCTCCTCGCGACAGCCGACCACGCGGCCCTCTTCGATGAAGTGCACCGCGTAGATGATCTGGTCCTGGAGGAAGGTACCGACGTCACGCACGTGGCCGACGGCGCCGCGACGTACCAGCAGATCGCCGCGCGCGCCCTCGGGGAAGGTGCCGTCGTTGCGCAGGTTGCGGATCACCCGCACCGCATCGCCGAACTCAAAGTTGGGGCGCATGGCCACCTCCCGCCGGGTCGAGTTGGAGATCGACCCGCACGCCGCTGCGCGGCCCGTGCAGATGGAAGACCCGGAACACCCGCTCGGTGCGCGCGTCGGACGCGACGAAGTCGTGATAGGCGCGGGTGAGCAGCTCGGCGCGCCGCCGGTGACGAGCCTCGGCCTGTTCGGGCAGGGGCTCGGCGTCGGCCAGATAGTCGTGGAAGCGCTGCAGGATGTGCAGCCGGTTGACCCGGACCACGGCCGGGTCGTAGTCGATCTCAAAGTGCTCGAGGAAGTCCTCGGCGCTGACCAGGTCGTGCAGGTCGCTGTCGTCGTTCATCGGCGGCTCCGGTTCAGGCGGTGTGGGCGGTTGCAGTGGGCAGTTCGCAGAGGAAGCGCTGCAGGTCGGCGGCGACCGGGGCGCGCTTGGTCGCGGTGACGAAGCGCCGCACCAGCGGCAGCAGTCGCTCGGCCTGATCGAGTCCGACCTCCTGGTGCAGCAGCTCGGCATAGGCCTGGCGCACCGCCTGGCGGCCCGAGTGCTTGCCGAGCACCAGGCGGTGATGGCGCCCGAGTTCGGCCGGGTCGATGCCCTGGTAGTTGAGCGGGTCCTTGAGCAGGCCGTCGACGTGGATCCCGGCCTCGTGGGTGAAGGCACCGTCGCCGACCAGGCTCTTGTGCCAGGCCACCGGGCGTCCCGAGGCCTGGGCGACCAGGGTCGAGACCTGCTCGAAGGCGTGCAGGTCGACCCCGGGGTCGATCCCCTGGGTGTGTCTGAGTCCCATCACCACCTCCTCCAGCGCGGCGTTGCCGGCGCGCTCGCCGAGTCCGTGCACCGTGGTGTTGAGGTGGGTCGCCCCGGCACGGGCCGCGGCCAGGGTGTTGGCGGTAGCCAGCCCGAGGTCGTCGTGGGCGTGCATCTCGATCTCCAGGTCGCAGGCGGCACGCAGCGTGGCGATGCGTGAATAGACGCCGAAGGGCTCCATCAAGCCGACGGTGTCGGCGAAGCGGATGCGGCGCGCACCGGCTGCCTGGGCGACCTCGGCGGCGCGGGCGAGGAACTCGGGATCGGCGCGCGAGGCATCCTCGGCGCCGACGCAGACCTCCAGCCCGAGCGCGCGCGCCTCGGGCACGCAGCGCGCGATCTGGCGCAGCGCCCAGTCGCGATCACGGCCGAGCTTGCACGCCAGCTGCTGGTCGGAGAGCGGGATCGAGAGGTCGACGAGATCGGCGTCGAGCCCGGCGCAGCGGGCGATGTCGTCCGCGCGCATCCGGCACCACAGCATCAGCCGCGCGGCAAGCCCGAGTCGGGCGATGGCCTGGATCGCGTCACGCTCGTCGGCGCCCATCGCCGGGATGCCGATCTCGAGCTCGGGGACGCCGAGGGCGTCGAGCGCGCGGGCGATGGCGAGCTTCTCGGCGAGCGAGAAGGCGACCCCGGCCGACTGCTCGCCGTCGCGCAGGGTGGTGTCGTTGATGGTGATCGGGCGGACTGAATCCTTCATCTGTGGGCTCCGTACAGCACTTGACGAGACTTGTTAGCAAAGGAAGTGCCAGCGTCTTCGATGACGTGGGTTCAGCGGGTTGCGCGCCAGGAGACCGGGGCGTTGCAGGGTTTGCGACAGGGTGGAGAGGGCGGGCGTGTCGCAGAGCCGCCGCGTCGCGGCACCGGCATGGTGCGCCGGTGCCGCGCGTCGGGTCAGGCGTAGGCCGGCGAGAAGCCGGGCGTGTGTGCGTCGCCGAGCGGACCGTCCTCGCCCCAGTAGGGCGAGAGTCGGCGCAGCTGTTCGATCACCGGGACGAGGGTGTCCACCGCGCGATCGATCTCGGCGGCGCTGTTGTAGCGTGAGAGCGAGAAACGGATGGTGCCGTGGGCGGCGGTGAGCGGGATGCCCATGGCGCGCATCACGTGCGAGGGCTCGAGCGAGCCCGAGCTGCAGGCCGAGCCGCTGGAGGCGGCGATGCCGTGACGGTTGAGCAACAGCAGGATCGACTCGCCCTCGATGAACTCGAAGGCGATGTTGCTGGTGTTGGGCAGACGGTTGTCGGGATCGCCGGTGACGAAGCAGTGGGGCACGGCGGTGAGGATGCCGCGCTCGAGCCGGTCGCGCAGCGCGCGCACCGTGGTGCGCTCATGCTCGAGCGCGGCGCCGGCCAGCTCGCAGGCGAGCCCGAGCCCGACGATGCCGGCGCTGTTCTCGGTGCCGGCGCGGCGACCGCGTTCCTGGTGACCGCCGCGCAGCAGCGGTCGGAAGCGGGTGTTGCGACGCACGTAGAGCACGCCGACGCCCTTGGCGGCGTGGAGCTTGTGCCCGGAGAGCGAGAGCATGTCGATGGCGCTGTCGGCGAGCGCGATCGGCAGCTTGCCCACCGCCTGCACCGCGTCGGTGTGGAACATCACGCCCGCCGCGCGCGCCATCTCGGCCATCTCCTCGACCGGGAACAGGGTGCCGGTCTCGTTGTTGGCCCACATCACCGAGACGATGGCGACCCGCTCGGTGAGCAGCGCGCGATAGGCATCGAGATCGAGTCGCCCGTAGCCGTCGACGCCGAGACGATGGATCACATAACCCTCCTTGGCGAGCTGGTCGCACAGGCTCAGCACCGCCGGGTGTTCGACCTCGGTGGTGATGATCTCGCGCCGCTCGGGCTGGGCGCGCAGCGCCGAGAGGATGGCGGTGGCGTCGGACTCGGTGCCGCAGGAGGTGAAGATGATCTCGGAGTCGTGCGTCGCGCCGAGCAGGGCGGCGACCTGGGCGCGTGCGGTGCGCAGCGCGCGCCCGACGCGATCGCCGTAGCGATGGATCGAGGAGGGGTTGCCGAACTGCTCGGTGAAGAAGGGCAGCATCGCCTCCACCACCTCGGGGGCGACCATGGTGGTGGCGTTGTTGTCGAGATAGATGCCGGGGGTCTGTTCGCTCATCGGTGGCTCCTCGCTGCGGATGGGGATGGGTGGCGATCGCGTCGCGCCGTGGGACGTCAGCAGGCGATCTGCTGGGGCGCGGCGGGGATCACCCGCAGCGGTTCGCCGAGCTCGGCGCTGAGCCGCTCCTGGATGCCGGAGAGGGTGAGCGAGGCCATCTGACAGCCGGCGCAGGCGCCCTTGAGGCTGACATAGACCGTGCGGCCGTCGACGTCGACCAGTTCGAGGTCGCCGTGGTCGCGCTGCAGCTCGGGGCGCAGGGTGTCGATCAGCCGCTCGATGCGGCGGATGCGCTGCAGGGTGTTGACGCGGGGCGCGGCGGGTTGCGGGGGTTCGGGGGCGCGCGGTGCCTGGACCGCCACGGCGGTGGGATTGACCCGGGCGATGATCTCCTCGATCTCCTCGTGACAGGCCGAGCAGCCGCCGCCGGCCTTGGTGTAATGGGTGACGGCGGTCACCGAGTCGAGCCCGTTGGCGCGTACCGTCTCCTCGATCATCCCGGCGTCGACCCCGAAGCACTTGCACACCAGCGCGCCCTCGGCGTGGTCGTCGTCCTCCCAGCGCTCGCCGCGATAGTTGGCGATCGCCGCCTGCAGCGCCTCACGCCCCATCACCGAGCAGTGCATCTTCTCGGCGGGCAGGCCGCCGAGGACATCGGCGATGTCCTGGTTGGTCACCGTCAGCGCCTGATCCAGGGTCATGCCCTTGATGATCTCGGTCAGCGCCGAACTCGAGGCGATCGCCGAGCCGCAGCCGAAGGTCTGGAAACCGGCCTCGAGGATCACCTCGCGCTCGGGATCGACCCGGAGCGAGAGCCGCAGGGCGTCGCCGCAGGCGAGCGAGCCGACCTCACCGACGCCGTTGGCGTCCTGGACCGGGCCGGCGTTGCGAGGGTTGAAGAAGTGGTCCTGGACCTGCTCGGAATAGTCCCACATGGATTGCTCTCCCGTATCATTTGGCTGGGGCCGGCGCGTGCTGCCCGGGGCTTGTCGAGTCAAAAAGCAAGCTCCGCGCCAGTCTTTGAAGAAGGCCGGAGGGCGCGGGTTGAGCGGGCTGCGACACGGTTGCATGAGGCGGGTTGTCGGGTCCTGGACAAGTGGTGCGCGCCCCGGTGGTGGCAAACCCGACAGCAGCGTCTCAACCGAGCAGCGCCTCGTAGGCATGCCGCAGCAGGTCGAGTTCGACCGGGGGGAGGGCGCTCGCCTGGGTCAGCGCGATGAAGCGCGCGCCCTGGGCGCCGACCTCGGCGATGGGTGGGTCGTGGTCGACGAAGCGGGCGAGGAAGACCGGCGCGGTGGTCTCGTCGACGGCGAGCTGGACCGGGAAGCGCAGGGTGATGGCCAGCGCGCCCTGGGCCAGCGCCAGCTCGCGCTCGAGCGCGCGCAGCAGCGCGCCGGGGTGGACGACGACCTGAGGCGTCGTCCCCGACTCGATGATCCGGCTCCCCGGCGGCAGCGGCCCGGGGGCGCAGATACCGCCATGGCCGAGACGCAGGAAGCGCGTTCGGGCACTGACCGGGTGTTGGTGATAGAGGATGAGGTGGGGATCGCTCATGGCACGGCCCTCCTGGATGGCTCGGGGTGATCCGTGCGGTATTGCACGGGGCGTGCCGGGACCAGCGAGCAGGCGCCAGCCGTCAGTCGCCAGCGACCAGCCGTCAGCCGTCAGCCGTCAGCCGTCAGCGATCAGCCACCAGTCGCCAGTCGTCAGCGACCAGCCGCCAGCGACCAGCCACTAGCGACCAGCCGTCAGCCGCCAGCCACCGGCCGCCAGCCGTCAGCCACCAGTCGCGGCCTGTCCTAGAGCGTTGACGCCGAGAACGCTCGCTGACCGGTGCCGACAGTTGATGGGACGTCACGCCGTCGTCGCGGCCGCACACTCACGGATGGCCGGGCGCTTGAATCCCTTTGCGGTCTTTGCGGCTTGGCGGTTCAATCTTCTGGCCGCTGGCCGCTGGCCGCTGGCCGCTGGCCGCTGGCCGCTGGCCGCGCATCATCCCCGCGACGGCCGTCCGCTCATGCTAGGATTTCGCCGCCGGGCGGGGGTCGTCCGGGGCGGCGGTCCGGCCTGGTCCGCGCGCGGCTTGATTTGAGGCAGGCAGTCGAGACGATCATATCTATGGAATCCATCCCAGCGCGCCCCGGTGCCGCGACCGCGCCGGGCGACATCCGTCGTGTCGCCACCGCGATCCGGCGACGGGTGCTCGAACACACCCTCGAGAACAACGGCGGCTATCTCAGCCAGGCCTGTTCCTCGGCCGAGATTCTCGCCACCCTCTATCTCGGGGTGATGCGGCTCGGGCCGAGCACGGCCCCGCCCACCCCGCGGCCCTTCGCCGGGGTGCCCGGTGCGGACAATCCGCACGCCTTCACCGGCGCCGACTACAACGGCGCGCCCGCGCCCGAGCTCGATCGCTTCATCTTCTCCCCGGTGCACTATGCGCTGGTGCTCTACTCGCTGTTGATCGAACTCGGTCGACTGGGGCCGGATGCGCTCGATGCGTTCAACCGCGACGGCAGCACCGTCGAGCTGATCGGTGCCGAGCACTCGCCGGGTCACGAGGTCACCGCCGGGTCGCTGGGTCAGGCGTTGAGTCAGGCCGGCGGGATCGCGCTGGCGCGTCGGCTGCGCGGCGACACCGGGCGGGTGTGGGTGTTCATGTCCGACGGCGAGTTCCAGGAGGGACAGACCTGGGAGGCCTTCGCCGCGCTGGCGCATCACCGGCTCGGCAACATCGGGGTCTATGTCGACGCCAACGCCCAGCAGTGCGACGGCCCGATGGACACGGTGATGACCACCGAGCCGCTGGCCGCGCGGCTGCGCGCCTTCGGCGCCGAGGTGCGCGAGGTCGACGGTCACGACCCCGTGGCGCTGGCCGAGGCCGGGGAGGGGGTCGGGGAGGACGGCGTCCCGCGGGTGGTGATCGCCCGCACCGATCCCTGTCGCGGCATCGACCGGTTGCGCGAGCGCTGGCCCAAGCTCCACTACGTGCGCTTCAAGAACGAGGCGGAGTTCAATCTGTATCGCGGCCTGCTCGCGGGCCTGTCCGAGGGGGATGCCTGATGGAGATCGTGCAGCGGCCGCACCGCGACAACCTGGTGCGCTGGGCCGAGCAGCGGCCCGAGGTGCTGGTGCTCTCGGCCGACCTGACCAGCTCGTGCGAGGCCGACGGCTTCCGCGACGCCTATCCCGAGCGCTTCTTCTCGATGGGCATGGCCGAGCAGAACATGATGGGCTTCGCCGCCGGGTTGGCGCGCGAGGGCTTCTTCCCCTATGTCCACACCTTCGCGGTCTTCGTCTCGCGCCGCCCCTTCGACCAGGTGGCGATGTCGATCGCCTACCCGAATCTGCCGGTGCGACTGATCGGCTTCCTGCCGGGGATCACCACCCCGGGCGGTGTCACCCACCAGGCGGTCGACGACATCGGGCTGATGCGCCTGCTGCCGAACATGACGGTGCTCGAGTGCGGGGACGCCACCGAGGTCGAGCAGGTGCTCGACCTCGCCCAGGCGGTGCCGGGGCCGGTCTATGTGCGCATGCTGCGCGGCGAGGTGCCGCGGCTGTTCGACCCCGCCGAGCCGATGGTGCTGGGGCGGGCGCGGCTGCTCGGCGAGGGCGAGGACCTGATCGTGCTCTCCTCCGGGATCTGCACCGAGGAGGCGCTGCGCGCCACCGGCGCGTTGCGCGCCCACGGGCTCTCGGTCGGTCATCTGCACGTCTCCACCCTCAAGCCGTTCGACGACCCCCGGGTGCGCGCGGCGCTCGCCAGCGCCCGGCTCGGGGTCATCACCCTGGAGAACCACAGCATCGTCGGCGGGCTCGGCTCGGCGGTGGCCGAGCTCATGGCCGAGCGCGGCATCGGCGCCCGGCTGATCCGTCTCGGGCTGCGCGACACCTATGCCCACGGCGCCAGTCGTCAGTACCTGATGCGCGAGTACGGGCTCGACGCCATGGCCCTGGTGCGCGCCGCCGAGCGGCTGGTCGGTGAGCCGCTGGGCATCGACGAGGACGCACTCGCCGCGGTGCGCCTGGAGACCATGGGGCGCGCCGAGCGGACCGAGGACCTCTGAGGTCGTGGCGCCCGTGCTCGAGACCGCGCGGCTGCGGCTGCGTCAGTGGCACGGGCGCGACCTCGCCCCCTTCGCCGCGCTCAACGCCGATCCCCGGGTGATGGCCTGGCTGCCGCGTCCGCTCAGTCGCGCCGAGAGCGCGGCCATGGCGGCGCGCTGCCGGCGCTTGATCGCCGTCCAGGGCTGGGGCTTCTGGGCCGTGGAGACGCGCGCCGAGGGTGCTTTTCTCGGGCTCGTCGGGCTGCATCGCTGTGGCGCCGAGCTGCCCTTCGCACCCGCCGTCGAGATCGGCTGGCGTCTGGCCCGTCACGCCTGGGGCCAGGGCTATGCCGGCGAGGCGGCGCGCGCGGCGCTGGGCTTCGGCTTCACGCGTCTCGGGCTCGACGAGATCGTCGCCTTCACCAGTCTCCACAACCAGCGCTCGCTGGCGCTGATGGCGCGTCTCGGCATGCGCGCCGATCCCCAACCCTTCGAGCACCCGGCGCTGCCGCCGGGACACCGCCTGCGCGCGCACCGGCTGTGTCGTCTGGCGCGCGCCGACTGGCGCGACACGGCGGCGTCCGACCCGGCGCGCGACCATCGGGGCGGGATCGGCTAGTCTATGGCCCTCGATCGTCACCGGACCCCATCGTCATGCAGGACAGCACCCGGCTCGCGCTGAGCGGCGAGCGACTGACCGCCACCTATCACCTGCGCGCGAGCGCCGCCGAGGCCGAGGCGCGCGCGCGGGCGATCTGCGTCGAGCAGACCGTCGAGTTCCCCCCCGAGCTGATCGCCGAGACCGCGATCCATGATCAGGTCATCGGTGAGGTGCGCGCGCTGCGCCCGCTCGCGCCGGGGCGCTTCGAGCTGGTGGTGGCCTATCCGGTGGAAGCGGCGGGGGCCGAGCTGACCCAGCTGATCAATCTGCTGTTCGGCAACATCAGCATCCAGCCCGGGGTGCGGCTGGTCGATCTCGAGTTGCCGCCGGGGCTCGCCGCCGGTTATCGCGGTCCGCGCTTCGGGCGCGAGGGGCTGCGTGCCTGTTGCGGCGATCCGGCGCGCCCGCTGCTCTGCACCGCGCTCAAGCCGATGGGGCGCTCGCCCGCCGAGCTGGCCGAGCTGGCCTACCGGCTGGCGCGCGGCGGCATCGACCTGATCAAGGACGACCACGGGCTCACCGATCAGTCCTTCTGTCGCTTCGAGCCCCGGGTGCGGCTGTGCGCCGAGGCGGTGGCCCGCGCCAACCGCGAGTGCGGCGGTCACACCCGCTATCTGCCCAATGTCACCGCCCCGGCCGGCGAGCTGAGGGCGCGCGCGCAGCTGGCGCGTGCGGTCGGTGCCGGCGGGTTGCTGGTCTGTCCCGGGCTGGTCGGGTTCGATGCCATGCGCGCGCTGGCCGATGACGACACCCTGGGGCTGCCGATCCTCGCCCATCCCGCCTTCCAGGGCGCGCACTGCGCCAACCCCGACGGCGGGCTCGCCCACGGCGTGCTCTATGGCCTGTTCAACCGGCTGGCCGGGGCCGATGCGACCATCTTCCCGAGCTGGGGCGGGCGTTTCGCCTATACCGCGGAGGAATGTCGTGCGCTGGTCGCCGGTGCCAGCCGTCCCTTCGCCGGGCTGCGCCCGATCCTCCCGGTCCCGGCCGGCGGGATGCGGCTCGATCGGGTCGGCGAACTACTCGAATTCTATGGTCGCGACGCCATTCTCTTGATCGGGGGCGATCTGCATCGCGGAGACCTGAGCGCCAACTGCGCCAGGTTCGTCGCCGCCGCGACGGCCTGAGGCCGGTGCCGGGGACGGGCACGACGACCATGCACGAGGGAACGGAGACCCACCGCCGTCCGCTCCGTTGTCGTCATCCGGCGTGCGCCCCTGCGCATGCCCTGCCCGGAGGTGATTGCCCGTGATACGCTGGTTCCCGAGCCGGTCGACTCGAACACATCCGCTGCTCGGTCGGCGCGCCCTGGTCTTCGCCCTGGCCAGCGCCCTCTGTCTGACGCTGGCGCTGGGCATCGTCTACGGGCGCGAACCGGTCTATCGCGCCACCGCTTCGGTGCTCACGGTCAAGCCCAAGGCGGTCGATACACCGAGCGCCACCGCCGATCCCGAACACGTGATGATCCAGCGTCGGCTGCTGCTCGGCGAGTCGCTGCTCGGTCGGCTCGCCATCGATCTGGCCGAGGCCGGGCTGGCGGTCGATGTGGCGGCGCTGCGCACGCGGCTCGCCGTCGAGCCGATCCCCGAGACCAACCTGCTCGAACTGCGCGCCGAGGGCGGTGACCCGGAGCGTTTGGCGGCGATCGTCAATCACTGGGTGCGGGCCTACGAACGGCTGCGCGCCGAGCAGGTCTCGGCCAGCGCCGGGCGCACCACCACCGAGCTCGAAGAGGAACAGGCGCGGCTGGAGCGGCGCATCGAGTCGGCGCGCGCCGAACTCGAGACCTTCGCCGCCGAGCACGACATCGTCGGCATCGAGCGCGCCGAGAGTCGCGCGCTCGCCGAGCTCGAGGATCTCAACGACGCACTCGGCAAGGCGCGCAACCGCGAGGTCGAGGCACTCGCCCGGCTGCGTGCGCTCGACGAGGCGGTGGCGCGCGGCGAGCGACTGATTCCGCGCGAGCAGCAGAACGACATCGCCCGGCTGCAACGCTATGTCGAGCGTGGCCGCGAGCGGCTCGATCAGCTCTATGCCCGCTACACCCAGGCCTATATCGATCGCGACCCGGCGTTGCGCGATCTGCCCGGCGAGCAGGCCGCGCTCGAGCAGTCGTTGGAGCGTGCGCTGCTGGTCGCGCGCATCACCGTCCGCGACGAGGCCCGTCAGGAGCTGGAGGCGGCACGCGAGACCGTCGCCCTGCTCGAGGACGATCTCGATCGTCAGCAGCGCGCGGTGCAGACCTTCTCGCGCCACTTCGCCACCTTCGAGGGGCTGCGCGAGGGACTCGACGGGCTCGAGACGCGTTTTGCCGAGAACGCCCAGCGACTCGCCGAGATCGCGCTGCGCGACTTCGAGCAGTATCCGCCGATCCAGGTGGTCGAGTGGGCCTATACGCCGAGCGCGCCGATTCGCCCCGACTATGCCCGCGATCTGCCGATCGCACTCGCCGCCGCGCTCCTCGCCGCGCTCTTCCTGACCTGGCTGACCGACTATCTCGGCGAGCGCTCCACGGCGCCGCGGGTCTCCTATCTCGGGGTGCGCATCGAGCGTGGCGAGGACGGTGACGGGGTGCGCCTGGTCGAATCCGCAGCGCCGGCGCCCGAGGACGGTGCCGGGCAGTCGGCGACGCTCGAGGCGCCGCGCGCGCGCGCGGCGGTGATCGACCTGCCGCGGTTGCCACGGCTGCTCGAGCCGGCCGAGATCGAGCTGCTGTTGCGTGATGTCGATACCGAGGTGCGTGGTCACTGCGCGCTCTTGCTCTCGGGGGTCACCCCGGCGGAGCTGATGCTGCTCGATCGCGACTGCTTCGACCCGGTCGCGGGCACGCTCTCGGTGCCGGGCGCGGGGCGGCGCGAGCTGGCGCTCGCGCCCGGGGCCTGGGGCCGGCTCAGAT